>NZ_JBLJAJ010000019.1:0-105717 GCF_047530005.1 Serratia sp. N21D137 | reverse complement strand
GTAATCATTCATTCGCATGAATGACTGCTTGGTCACTCTTCAAGACTTGATATTTTTTTGCTACCGAAGTAGCTGGATATCGTCTTGTGAGTGCCCACACAGATTGTCTGATAAATTGTTAAAGAGCGTTCGTTACCGTAAAGTTTCTCGGTAACGCGGGAGATGCATATTACGCTTTCCCGCTGAAGAGTCAACCTTTTTCTCTTGCGAGACGCGGTGTTTTCACCGGGTTGCTTCTTCCTGGCTGGGCGACTTGTTCGTCGTTGTTCCCGGTCAGTGGAGGCGCATTATAGGGAGTTCTCAGAACGCCGCAACCCCTAAATGCAAAAAACTTTTCAAGCGCGGCTTTTTTCGGCAAAACGCTGCACAAGGCAGCATTTCTATCACTTTTCGTACTGGATGCGGCTAAATTCCTGGGAAAAGCGGTCCACCTGCTGCCAATCTGTATATTCCACTTCTTTACTGGTATCCGTCTCTCCCCCGGTCATTTTCATAATAAAGCGGATCATGACGCGATCGAACCAGCGATAACGCGGATAACGCAGCGCACCAGCGAATACGGCGCACTGCTTAGGTTGCCAAGGTGATGACAATAAGAACTTGCGAGTGTAGGCGTTGGTTTGCGGCGAACGCTTTTCCGGTTTACGTGCCGTCAGATTAACCGCGAAGAACGCGCTAGGCATCTGATTCAACTGATCAGCATGGTGCTTCACAAATCGGTGTAATGCCGTATTGAAATGCCCGTAGCGTATCGAAGCCCCTATAAGTACCTGTTGGTACTGCCCAAGCTCGATATGCTCTGCCTGCTGCAGATCGATAACGTCGCAGTTCAGGGTATCCTGCAACTGGTTAGCTATATAAGCAGCAATAGAGTGCGTTTGTCCGTCACGGCTCGAATAGAGAATCAGTGCCTTCATGGCGTTACTCCTCGTAGATACATTTACTCACGCCAGAAAGTCGGTGTGAAGAGAACCAACAGCGTAAACACTTCCAAACGGCCAAACAGCATGGTCAAGACCAGTACCCACTTTGCCGGTGGCGGCATGGTGGTAAAGTTATCGGCGACAACGCCGAGGCCAGGCCCCAGATTGTTAAGCGTAGCCGTTACCGCGGCAAAGGCCGAGAACTCGTCAACGCCGGTGGCGATAATAGCCAGCATGCTGACGATAAATACCAATGCATAGGCGGAGAAGAAGCCCCACACCGCTTCAAGAATACGCTCTGGCAACGCGCGGTTGCCTAATTTGATGGTGTAAACCGCATTTGGATGCACCAACCGCTTCAACTCACGCGACCCTTGGAGGTACAGCAGCAGGATGCGGATCACTTTCAAGCCACCGCCGGTTGAACCCGCGCAGCCACCGATAAACGCTGAACAGAGCAGGAGCATTGGCAAGAACAGTGGCCATTTGGCGATGCTGTCGGTGGTAAACCCTGCAGTGGTTGCCATCGACACCACCTGGAAGAAAGCCTGATTAAGCGTTTCCATGCCGCTTCTATATATACCGTGCCACCACAGCACCACGGTACACACCGCCACCAGCGTGAACTGCACGGCGATAAACATGCGAAATTCCGGATCGCGCCAGTACACTTTCAAGCTGCGCCCGCTGAGCAAGGCGAAGTGCAAGCCGTAGTTACAACCGGAGATCAATAGGAATACAGCGATGATGGTGTTGATGGCCGGGCTGGCAAAGTAACCCACGCTGGCATCATGCGTGGAAAAGCCCCCGATGGCGATAGTTGCAAAGCTATGGCCGATAGCATCGAATACCGACATTCCGGCGCCCCATAACGCCAGCGCGCAGGCAATGGTCAGCAGTACGTAAATCAGCCACAAGGTCTTGGCCGTTTCGGCAATACGCGGGCGCATTTTATTGTCTTTCAATGGGCCGGGCATTTCCGCACGGTATAGCTGCATGCCCCCGACGCCGAGGATAGGCAGTATGGCGACGGCCAGCACGATGATCCCCATCCCCCCCATCCATTGCAGCATCTGGCGATAGAATAAGATGGCTTTAGGCAAGGAGTCTAACCCGACCAGGGTGGTAGCTCCGGTAGTGGTTAAACCCGAGAAGGATTCGAAAAAGGCGTCTGTCAGGGAGAGATTGGGCCGTTCGGAAAACAGGAAAGGCAATGCCCCCACGCTGCCCAGCACGGTCCAGAACAACACCACAATCAGGAAGCCTTCACGTGGCTTTAATTCATGCTTCTGCTTGCGGTTTGGCCACCACAGCATCAAGCCAATGGTCACGGCTACAAAGAAGGTCTGGCTGAATGCCCGCCCCGCTCCGTCGCGGTATATCAATGCCACCAGGCCAGGAATAAACATTGTCCCGGAAAACAGGATAACCAGCAGGCCCACAATACGGGTTATGGCGCGAAAATGCATTTCAGCACGATCCTTAACAATTCAGTTGGTGGGAATTATTGCGATATAGGGACTAATTGCAAACTTCCGCGGCTGAGATCGCGTAATTTATTCCCGAATGCCTCGGTACCGGTGGCCGGTAGCGCCAAATGTAACACCACGGCAGCACCGTAATCCCCATGCACAATCCGCCCTTCACTAAGCTGTAGCAAATTCTCTACCATTGCCAGCTGAGCATAGTCGCACTGCAAAGTATATTCGAGCTGCGGCACTTTATAGCTGACAACCAACTGCTTAAGCGCCTGTTGTACGCCGCTGCCGTATGCCCGCACCAGGCCACCGGTACCCAGCTTGATCCCACCATAGTAGCGAACTACCACCGCGGTTATTTCACCGATCCCACTGCCCATGAGCTGGCTCAGGATGGGCTTGCCCGCCGTGCCGGAGGGTTCACCGTCATCGGAGAACCCCAACTGCTGCGAATCATTCGGTGCCCCGGCAACAAAAGCCCAGCAATGGTGCCGGGCCGTTGGATGCTCGTCACGCACCTGCTGGATAAAGGCTTTGGCCGCCTCGACCCCGCAGGTAGGTGCCAGCAGGGTGATGAAACGGCTTTTCTTTATCTCTTCACTGACGCTGATGACAGCGCCAGGAATGGGGTAAGGCTGCATCAGGCCAGGTTCAGATCGCGCGTCATATTCTCAATACGCTTTTCGTGGATCACAATATTGTCCTCAATGCGGATACCGCCGTAAGGTTTCAACGCGTCGATACGATCCCAGGCAAAGTGTTTACTGAACTCGCCACTACGCCAAGGTGCCAACAGGGACTCAATGAAATACAGGCCCGGCTCAATGGTCAGCACCATGCCTGGTTGCATGACACGGGTGCAGCGCAGGAAAGGATATTTTGCGGGTGCTGCCAGATGAGTACCATTTTCATCCTGCATAAACCCGGCGGCATCATGCACCTGCAAACCAAGCGGGTGGCCTAAGCCGTGCGGCAGGAACGGACAGGTGATGCCTTGTTCGACCATCGCTTCTTCGCTGATGCCCGTTACCAGCTTATGATTTTTCAACAGTTTGGCGATACGTTGATGCATCTGTACATGGTAATCCGTGTAGCGCACCCCGGCTTTGATGGTATCTATCAGCGCAAGCTGTTCACCGTTGAGATCTTTCACCAGATGGGCGAATGCATTGTCGCTCTGAGCCGCATAGGTGCGAGTCAGGTCGGCAGCGTAGCCGTTGTATTCCGCCCCTGCATCGATCAGGAAGCTACGGGATTCGGCAGGAGGTTGATGATCCAGCTTGGTGTAATGCAGCACCGCCGCATGCTCATTCAGGGCCACGATATTATCGTAAGGCACGTCCGTATCACGATGGCCAGTGGCGGTCAGATAGGCCAGGTTGATATCGAACTCGCTCATACCGGACTGGAAGGCTTCATGAGCGGCACGGTGCCCCATCACGGCCGTTTTCTGCGCTTCGCGCATGCAGGCCAGTTCATAACCGGTTTTGATCGAGCGACGGAAATCGAGGAAATTCAGCACCGCTTGCGGATTGATGTGCTCGGCCGCAATGCCAAGAGAGAGGGCCCGCTGTTGTGCATAGCCGATATAGCCTACACGCTCGCGCTGCTGCGGCAGGTGGCTGGCGATATCATCTGCATTGGTCAGCGGCAACAGTTCAATGGATTTGGTCCAGAAGCTGTTGGGTAGCGGTTCAACGCTATGCCAGTAATCCACCGGGGAATAGAACCACAGCTTGGGTTTGTTAACGCCGTCCACCCACAACCAGCAGTTCGGCACCGACGTTACCGGCACCCACGCCTTGAAGTTGGCGTTCACTTTAAACGGGTAGCTATGGTCGTCCAGAAAGACCCGTTGCAGCTCGCCTGAGTGGATCAGCAATGCATCCAGATTGTTGCGCTCTAATACTTCACGAGCTCGTTGTTGCAGTGTTGCCAAGTGGTCGTTATACAAAGAAGCCAGCGTTTCCATCACAGTACCCTTATGCCCTCAGAACGGAATGAGCCATCTTAACACACAGATCCCACGCTCCAACCCCATCACCTCCTGCATGAGGTGTGCTTCGCAAACCTCTGCAAACAGATTGCATCCCCAGGTGATATGGCCGCTACGCACCAAAGTTTCTCGCTCAGGGGTAAAAAATAACTTGATTGGGTATCAAGCAATTAGCCATTCCCCCTGTGATCAGGTTTGCAAATATGCAATCTATTATTTGCAATTTATTAACATAAAAACCACACTCGTCATCATCTGGTCATACCAGATCATCTGCGCTGATTCAGGAGATCGACATGCTCTACCAAGGCGAAACATTACAAGTACACTGGCTCGACAACGGCATCGCCGAGTTGGTGTTCAACGCACCAGGCCCGATCAACAAGCTGGATACCAGCACCGTTGCCAGCCTGGGTGCCGCACTCGAGGTGCTGGAACAGCAAACCGAGTTGAAAGGGCTGCTGCTGCGCTCTGCCAAATCCGCATTCATCGTGGGTGCCGACATCACCGAGTTCCTCTCGCTGTTTGCCGCACCGGCTGAAAAGTTGCATGAATGGCTGGTGTTTGCCAATACCATCTTTAACCGGCTGGAAGATTTGCCGGTGCCAACCATTTCCGCCATTAACGGTTACGCGTTAGGCGGTGGCTGCGAATGCATCCTGGCGACCGATTTCCGTATCGCCTCTCCAGACGCACGCATCGGTCTGCCGGAAACCAAACTGGGCATCATGCCAGGATTCGGGGGTTCCGTACGTCTGCCACGCCTGCTGGGTAACGACAGTGCGCTGGAAATCATTGCCGCCGGGAAAGATATCGGCGCGAAAGACGCGCTGAAAGTCGGCCTGGTCGATGCCGTGGTCGCACCGGAGAAACTGGTGGAAGCCGCGCTGAAAGTACTGCAACAGGCGATCGACGGCCAACTCGACTGGCGCGCCTACCGTCAGCCGAAGCTGGAGCCGCTGAAACTGAGCCCAATCGAAGCGGCCATGAGTTTCACCACGGCCAAAGGCATGGTGATGCAAACTGCCGGGAAACATTATCCTGCGCCAATGACCGCGGTAAAAACTATCGAAGCCGCCGCCAAGTTTGGCCGTGAAGAAGCGTTGAAACTGGAAACCGCCAGCTTTGTGCCTTTGGCCCGCTCTAACGAAGCGCGCGCCCTGGTGGGCATTTTCCTCAACGATCAGTTCGTGAAAGGCCAGGCGAAAAAATTGGCCAAGAACGTTGAAGCTCCGAAACAGGCTGCCGTGCTGGGTGCCGGAATTATGGGTGGCGGTATCGCCTACCAATCCGCGCTGAAAGGCGTGCCGGTGATCATGAAGGACATCAGCGACAAATCCCTGACTCTCGGCATGAATGAAGCGGCCAAACTGCTGAATAAACAGCTGGAGCGCGGCAAACTGGATGGCTTGAAGATGGCACAGGTGCTGTCAACCATCCAGCCAACGCTGGACTATGCCGGAATCGAACGCGCCCAACTGATTGTTGAGGCCGTAGTTGAAAATCCTAAGGTAAAAGCGGCGGTGTTGTCTGAAGTGGAAGCCCTGATCGGCGAAGATACCGTACTGGCCTCCAATACCTCAACCATCCCGATCAATCACCTGGCAAAATCGTTGAAGCGCCCGCAAAACTTCTGCGGTATGCATTTCTTCAACCCGGTGCACCGCATGCCGTTGGTTGAGATAATCCGCGGTGAACACACCAGCGACAGCACTATCGCCGCCGTGGTGGCCTACGCCACCCGCATGGGCAAAACGCCGATCGTGGTCAATGATTGCCCTGGGTTCTTCGTTAACCGCGTGCTGTTCCCGTATTTTGCCGGGTTCAGTCAGCTGCTGCGCGACGGCGCCGACTTCCGTCAGATCGACAAAGTGATGGAAAAACAGTTCGGCTGGCCGATGGGCCCGGCGTATCTGTTGGATGTGGTCGGTATTGATACCGCGCACCATGCCCAGGCGGTGATGGCCAACGGTTTCCCTGAGCGCATGAGTAAAAATTACCGCGATGCGATCGACGTGATGTTCGATAACCAACGCTTCGGCCAGAAAAACCAGCTGGGCTTCTACCGCTACAGCCAGGATAGCAAAGGCAAGCCGCGTAAAGATAACGACGAGCAAACCGACACTCTGCTGGCAACCGTGAGCGCATCGGCACAGACCTTCAGCAGTGAAGAGATCATTGCCCGCATGATGATCCCGATGATCAACGAAGTGGTACGCTGTCTGGAAGAAGGCATTGTGGCCAGCCCGGCAGAAGCGGATATGGCATTGGTTTACGGCATCGGCTTCCCGCCGTTCCACGGTGGCGCATTCCGCTATCTGGATACGCTCGGCACCGCAAATTACGTCGAAATGGCCCAGCGTTACGCTAACCTGGGGGCGCTGTATCAAGTGCCAGCCGGCCTGCGTGCCAAGGCGGAACGTAATGAAAGCTACTATCCGGTGGTGACAGCGGCGCTGTCTGATATCTCCACTGGCCAACCGGCATGAGGTTATAAAGATGGAAAACGTAGTTATTGTTGATGCCGTACGTACGCCAATGGGCCGCTCAAAAGGCGGCGCTTTCCGCCAGGTACGCGCGGAAGATCTTTCTGCTCATCTGATGCGTGCCGTGCTGAGCCGTAACCCGGCGCTGAATGCCGCCGAGATTGATGATATTTACTGGGGCTGTGTGCAGCAAACGCTGGAACAAGGCTTCAATATCGCCCGTAACGCCGCGCTGCTGGCCGAGATCCCACATCGTGTGCCAGCGGTAACGGTGAACCGCCTGTGTGGTTCTTCGATGCAGGCCTTGCACGACGCAGCCCGCGCAATCATGGTTGGTGACGCGCAGATCAGCCTGATTGGCGGAGTGGAACATATGGGCCACGTCCCAATGAACCACGGTGTAGACTTCCATCCAGGCCTGAGCCGCACCGTGGCAAAAGCGGCAGGGATGATGGGCCTGACCGCAGAAATGCTGGC
Organism: Serratia sp. N21D137; assembly: GCF_047530005.1. Taxonomy (NCBI): domain Bacteria; kingdom Pseudomonadati; phylum Pseudomonadota; class Gammaproteobacteria; order Enterobacterales; family Yersiniaceae; genus Serratia; species Serratia sp. N21D137. The sequence goes on along the minus strand of NZ_JBLJAJ010000019.1, from coordinate 98,357 downwards.
CAAAATGCATAATATCAGCCGCGAAATGCAGGATGAATTTGCAGCCCGCTCCCACCAACGTGCCCATGCCGCTACGTTGGCCGGCTATTTCAAAAACGAAATTATCCCCACCACCGGCCATGACGCCGACGGCGTACTGACTCGTTACGATTATGACGAAGTGATCCGCCCGGAAACCACCGTTGCCAGCCTGGCGGCATTGCGCCCGGCGTTTGACCCGGTCAACGGCACCGTCACCGCAGGCACCTCTTCCGCACTGTCTGACGGCGCTTCCGCCATGCTTATCATGAGCGAATCCCGTGCCAAGTCACTCGGACTGAAGGCTCGTGCCCGCATCCGCTCAATGGCGGTCGTGGGATGCGATCCTTCGATCATGGGCTATGGTCCGGTGCCTGCCAGCAAACTCGCGCTTAAACGCGCCGGCCTGAGCGTGCAGGATATAGACCTGTTTGAATTGAATGAGGCCTTTGCCGCCCAGTCGCTGCCCTGTATTAAAGATCTGGGGCTGCTGGAAAGCATGGACGATAAGATCAACCTTAACGGCGGTGCGATTGCCCTGGGCCACCCATTAGGCTGCTCCGGCTCCCGTATCTCCACCACCCTGCTGAACAATATGGAACGCCGTGACGTGCAGTTTGGTCTGGCCACCATGTGTATCGGCCTGGGTCAGGGGATCGCCACGGTATTTGAACGCGTTTAGCTGTGTCTGATTGGATGCTCCAAAAGGGCATCCCAAAGGTTTTGTTGCCGTACTTCCCGCCTGTCAGGGGCGGGTTTTTTTATGCCTGAAATTCGATGTCAAAAAAAACGGGGCAGCATCTGGCCACCCCGTCTTTACTACTGCGCATACAATCAGATAAACGCGAAAGCATCGCCAAACATATGCGCTTCCAGCGCGCCACGCTCGGCACAGAAACGCTCACGGGCAATTTTCGCCATCTCGAAACGACCTGCGATATAGATATCATGCTCCGCCAGCGAGCCAAAATCCTGTAACACAGCGCTCAGCACCGTGCCACTGCGGCCACGCCAGTCCTCTTCCGGCTGTTCAACTACCGGGATAACCTTCAGATTTGGGTATTGCAGTGAAATCGCTTCCAGTTCGCTGAGATCATAAAGATGCTTCAGCTCACGCCCACCCCAGTAGATAGAGATATCACGGTCTGGCTGGCGCTCCAGCGCCGTCAGCAAAATCGAGCGCGCGTAAGAGAACCCGGTACCACCGGCAATCAACACCAGCGGGCGCTCGCCCTCTTCACGCAGCCAGGCTTCACCATGCGGAATATCCACGGTGATGGCCTGCTCTTTCAGCACACGATCCATCACCGCCATCGCATACAGGTTCAGTTCAGAAGCACCAATATGCAGCTCGATATAATCTTGCTGTGCTGGCGTCGAAGCCACAGAGAACGGGCGTTTATCACGTTCATCCATCACTACCATCAGGTATTGCCCTGCTTTGAACGAAAACGGTGCCTCTGGCACCAAACGTACCCGATAAACGGTATCGGTAATGGCCTCTACGGAGGTCACTTTACAGCTCAAGATTGTCATGCGTTCCCTCTGTCGGGTCATCAATGCAAGACCGAGAACAAAGACTGGCGCTTAAAGCGTCGGTTCTCTGTCACTGAATATGGCGAGCTCATCCCAGATGTCATCGATACGCGCACGCACCTTCTCATCCATTTGAATCGGACGGCCCCACTCTCTCTGGGTTTCTCCCGGCCATTTATTGGTGGCATCCAGGCCCATCTTCGATCCCAGCCCGGAAACCGGTGAGGCGAAGTCCAGATAATCAATCGGCGTATTCTCCACTAAAACGGTATCCCTTGCCGGATCCATTCTGGTGGTGATCGCCCAAATTACGTCATTCCAGTCACGCGCATTCACATCGTCATCGCAGACGATGACAAACTTGGTATACATAAATTGGCGTAGGAAAGACCAGACCCCCATCATTACGCGTTTGGCGTGCCCTGCGTACTGTTTTTTGATGGTCACCACCGCCAGGCGATAGGAACATCCTTCCGGCGGCAGGTAGAAATCGACGATTTCCGGGAACTGTTTTTGCAGGATCGGCACGAACACTTCGTTCAGCGCCACTCCCATCACCGCTGGTTCATCCGGCGGGCGACCGGTATAGGTCGAGTGATAAATCGCGTTGCGCCGTTGGGTAATATGGGTCACGGTAAAGACGGGGAAGTGGTCGATCTCGTTATAGTAACCGGTGTGATCGCCATACGGGCCTTCCGGCGCCAGCTCCCCTTGCTCGATATAACCTTCCAACACAATTTCCGCGCTGGCGGGAACTTCGAGATCGCAGGACAGACATTTGACCACTTCGGTCTTGTTGCCGCGCAACAACCCGGCAAAGGCATATTCGGACAGGTTATCCGGCACCGGCGTCACCGCGCCCAAAATGGTGGCAGGATCGGCCCCCAGCGCAACGGCAACCGGGAAACGTTCACCAGGATGTTCCAGACACCACTCCTGATAATCCAGCGCGCCGCCACGGTGCGAGAGCCAGCGCATAATCAGCTTGTTCTTGCCCAATACCTGCTGGCGATAGATCCCCAGATTCTGGCGCTCTTTATGCGGGCCACGGGTAACCGTCAGCCCCCAGGTGACCAGCGGGGCGGCATCTTCCGGCCAGCAGTGCATCACCGGAATACGGCCAAGATCGACATCTTCCCCTTGCCACACCTGTTCCTGGCACGGGGCAGAGCCCAGCACCTTGGTCGGCATATTCAGCACTTGCTTGAATTTGGGGACCTTGTCGAACAGATCGCGAAAGCCCTTCGGTGGCTCCGGCTCTTTGAGGAACGCCAACAGCTTGCCCACTTCGCGCAGCGCACTGACGTCTTCCTGCCCCATCCCCATCGCCACCCGCTTGGGCGTGCCGAACAGGTTACAGAGCACCGGCATATCGTAGCCTTTCGGGTTTTCGAACAGCAACGCCGGGCCGCCTGCTCGCAGCGTACGATCGGCAATTTCTGTCATTTCCAGATAGGGATCAATCGGCTGGCTGATGCGTTTTAGTTCCCCTCTCTTTTCCAGCAACGAGAGGAAATCGCGTAGGTCACGGTATTTCATGCAAGCCATTACACCATTGATTTATAGAAGATTTAAACGACGATCCCTGAAAATCTCAAGGGGGTTCGACGTTTAATTAACTGGCTGATTTTAAGGCGTTTCACAGCAACGGATAGATTAACAAATTCTAGCCAATCTGCCCACATTAGCGCTACTAGTTTGGGTTGTCATCACAATGCTGAATCTGTAGGGGCGCCGCATGCTGCGCCCCCTTCGGTTTATCAATGGCAGATGAACGGCACCAACGAGCGCAGCGCCAAAGTATCATGATATTCCTGTATCTCTACCCCGTGGCGGAACACTTTAAAGCCCTGCTCCCTGGCGCTGAAGTAGCGCAGATCGTTGCCACAGACGTGCAGCAGGCTGCCTTCACGCAGTGCAACAACCGACTCGCTTGGGTTTACCGCACAGAACTCTGCCAGGCGCTCATCACGGGTTTCACCCATGTGGCCGCTGATGTGGGCATCGATGTAATGTGGGTTGATCTGGACCGGGAACAACCCCAGCGCAGGCAACACGACGCTGCTGCGTACCGGCATATCGTTGGTGGTACGGATGCTCGGCGTCGCCACGTTACAGCCAGCGCTCCAACCTACATAAGGCACTTCGCGCTCACGCACCGCACGCTGGATTGGCACAATCAGGCCATTTTCATGCAGCATCTGGTTCAGCATCCAGGTATTGCCGCCGCTGACCAAAATACACTCGGCCTGTGCGATCGCCTCTGCCGGGGACTCGGCGTGGTGGATGCTGGTAACCTTGATCCCCAACGTCTGCGACAGTTCCCCCGCACGCTGGTCGTAATCACCGCGGATCATGGCATAAGGAATAAATACGGCCGACGTGATGTTACGGCGTTCAATCATGGCCAACAGCTGACTCTTGGCATAACCGAGCAGTTCGGCCTCGCCGGAAAGCTTGCCGTTACTCAGTAAAAATAGCTCCATGTCTCTCCCTCAGTGCAAGAATGATAAAGGCGTCACATTGAGCATCAGGCTTGCCCACCATACTGTGACAGTCGTAAATTTGAGGCCTATTGTTATACCTGAATCAGGTAAACAAATATGTGACTTTATGCTGGCTACCGTGGATTGCCGCAACTCATGGCAACAAGATGGACGCTTGCGTCACTAGGTATCCGTAGTGGCTTTTGGTATGCTTAACGGCTGACAGAAAGGCATGTGAAACTATGGAATCTTGGTATTTACTTTATTGTAAGCGCGGCCAGCTGTTGCGGGCCCAGGAACACCTGGTAAGGCAAGCCGTCAACTGCCTGAGCCCAATGATTACGTTGGAGAAAATCGTGCGTGGCAAGCGTACCGCCGTTAGCGAACCGCTGTTTCCCAACTACCTGTTTGTTGAATTCGATCCAGAGCGTATTCACACCACCACGATCAGCGCTACCCGTGGTGTCAGCCACTTTGTACGATTTGGAGCCTTACCGACCCAGATACCGTTACAGGTTATCGAAGAGCTCCAGACACATAGCGAAGAATACTATGTGGATCCAGAGACCCCGCAGCCGGGCGATACGGTGTTGATCACCGATGGCGTGTTCGAGGGCCTACATGCGATCTACACCGAACCCGACGGTGAAGCCCGCTCGATGCTGCTGCTGAATCTGATCAACAAGCAGATTAATCAGAGCATCGATAACCGGCAGTTCCAGAAGCTTTAATGCAAACAGGCACCCTTGGGTGCCTGTTTTGTCTGCTACCGATTAACGGCGCATCGCATCATCATGCAGCCACTGGGCGACACGCTTGGCGAAGTAGGTCAGCACACCATCAGCCCCGGCACGCTTAAAGCACAGCAAGGATTCCATCACCGCCGGTTGCTCCTGCAGCCAGCCGTTCTGGATCGCCGCCATATGCATCGCATATTCGCCCGACACCTGATAGGCGAAGGTCGGCACCCCGAAGGTATCTTTGACACGCCGCACCACGTCCAGATACGGCATCCCCGGCTTCACCATCACCATATCCGCGCCTTCCTGCAGATCCTGAGCAATCTCTTGCAGGGCTTCGTCGCCGTTGGCCGGATCCATCTGATAGGTTTTCTTATTGCCGCCTTTCAGGTTACCGGTGGAGCCGAGCGCATCACGGAACGGGCCGTAATAGCATGAGGCATATTTGGCGGAATACGCCATGATCTGGGTATTCACCAGGCCTTGCAGCTCGAGTTGATCGCGGATCGCGCCGATGCGGCCATCCATCATATCGCTGGGAGCCACGATTTCGGCACCGGCTTCAGCGTGAGATAGCGCCTGGCGAACCAGAATCTCTTTGCTGATGTCGTTGATCACGTAGCCATGTTCGTCGATCACCCCGTCCTGCCCATGGGTCGTATACGGGTCGAGCGCCACATCGGTCAGGATCCCCAGCTCCGGCACGGCATCTTTCAACGCACGCACGGTGCGCTGCACCAAACCATCCGGGTTGTAGGCTTCCTCGGCATGCAGCGACTTCAGGCCAGGCTCAATCACCGGGAACAGGGAGATCACCGGCACGCCGAGCTTGGCAATGGCTTCTGCCTCTTTGATCAGCAGATCGATGCTCATGCGCGATACGCCAGGCATCGAGGAAACGGCTTCCTGACGGTTGCTGCCTTCCATGACAAACACCGGGTAGATCAGGTCATTGACCGTCACCTGATTCTCGGCGACCAAACGGCGGCTGAAGTCATGGCGGCGCACACGGCGCATACGGCGACCAGGGAAGGTGCCCGGAAATGCATAGCTCATAATTTTCTCCTAACTCAGACCAGCCGGAATAACAGGCGGGCGTTCTCATCAGTTTTCTGGCCCAGCCACGCGGGATCTTCTTCGCGCCAGGTCGCAACCTGCCGAATGATATGGGGCAGAAAACAGGGTTCGTTGCGGCGAGATGCAGGTTTCGGGTGTAAATCCCGGGGCAACAAATAGGGGGCATCGGTTTCCAGCAGCAGACGATCGGCCGGGATTTGGGGTAACAAGGCACGCAGTTCCAAACCCCTGCGCTCATCACAAACCCAACCGGTGATACCGATCGACAGCCCCAGCGCCAGACAGTCCTGTAACTCTTCGGCGCTGCCGGTGAAGCAATGCACGACTGCGGCGGGCAGTTTATCCAACCAAGGGGTCAGCAGTGCAACAAAACGTGCGTGTGCGTCGCGACAATGCAGGAAGACCGGCATATTGAGCTCGGCGGCCAATGCCAACTGGGCGTTGAAAGCCACTTCCTGCTGTTCCGGGGTAGAAAAGTTGCGGTTAAAGTCCAGCCCACATTCACCAATGGCTGCAACGAAGGGCTGCGATGCCAACCGGTGAATGTGCTGTGCGACCTCATCGTTCCAACTGCTGGCATCATGCGGATGCACGCCAGCCGTAGACCAGCAATAGCCACTATGCGCACGGGCCAGGTGACTGGCCGCCTCGCTTTGCTGCGCGTTGGTGCCGGTGATCAGCATCCCCGTCACGCCTGCGGTTTTGGCTCGCTCAACCACCTGTGTGGCATCTTTGGCAAATTGGGAGCTGGTAAGGTTGACGCCAATATCAAACATGGTTTTTCCAAAGCAAAAGCCGCCCGATGGGCGGCTTAGAGACAGACGAGTATCAGGAGGCTGGTGGCTCTTCGCCTTCCTCTTCTTCCTCTACCGGCTTGCGCCGCTTCCCGACATAGAAGCGGGCGAAGAATACCCCGACCTCAAACAACAGGTACATCGGGATCGCCAACAGGGTTTGCGAGAACACGTCCGGCGGCGTCAACAGCATGCCGACCACGAAAGCACCAACCAGCACATACGGGCGTTTCTTACGCAGGTCTTCTGGCGTAGTGACTCCGCTCCAGCACAGCAGAATAATGGCAACCGGCACTTCAAAAGCCACGCCGAACGCCATAAACAGCGCCATGACGAAACTCAGGTAGTTGCTGATATCGGTCGCAATCGTGACGCCGATGGGTGCAGTTTTGGCAAAAAAGCCAAAGGCCAGAGGGAACACGACAAAGTAGGCAAACGCCATCCCCAGATAGAATAGCAGGCTGCTGGAGACCAGCAACGGCATCATCAGGCGGCGTTCATGCTGGTACAACGCAGGAGCGATAAAGGCCCAGACCTGATAGAGAATGAAAGGCGCGGCAACGATCACCGAAACCATCATCGTCAACTTGATCGGAGCAAAGAACGGTGAAGCCACATCGGTGGCGATCATGCTCGCCCCGGCAGGCAACTGATCAATCAGCGGTGCAGACACGATCTGATAAATATCGTTAGCGAAAAACACCAACACGATAAAGATCGCCAGCACGCTGATGATCGAATTTAACAGCCGCTTACGCAGTTCAATCAGATGACTGATAAGCGGTTGGGTATCTTCAACGGCCATGTTTTAACGTTCGCCACTAGGTTGTTGAGACGCAGGGGATTTATCCGCCACAGGCTCTGGGATGGCCTGCTTTGCAGGGATTTGCTGATCCACGACCGTTGCCTGAGCCACGGTTGGCACCACCGGCTCACTATGCTCGACTGGCGCAGGTTCAGTGGGCTGCGGTGTGGCAACAGGTGCCGAAGCGGTAGTCGCCGCTTCCGCCGGCGTCACGCCATCGTGAATGGCTTCAGGATCGGTGACCACTGGATTGTGGATGGTATGCGGCGGCTCGTCCTTATCGACGTGATAAGAGCGTTTCAGCGACTCAGCCGCCTCTTTCAGCTCATCCATTGAAGCTTTGAGTTCCGGCGTTAAATTCTGCAAACCCGCTTTCTCCGCCTTCTTAAGGCTTTCCTGCAGTTCTTGCAGCTTCAATTCCTGCGTCAGCTCATTCTGCACCGAAGCTGCCAGAGAGCGCAGCGCTCGGATCCAGCCCGCAACGGTTCTGACCGCCACCGGTAACCGTTCTGGCCCGAGTACCACCAGGCCAATCACCAGTACCAGCAGCAGTTCACCAAACCCAATGTCAAACACGGTTTATACCTGCTCTTTGTTCTTCGACTCTTCCGCTGCTTTCACTTCCGGCTGCTTATCGGTGATAGGCTTGGCCGCAAAGTCTGCATCGTGGTTGGTTTTTTCAGTCGTGTTGGTTGGCGCGGTGCTGTTGTCGTCGCCAATCGCTTTTTTGAAGCCCTTGATTGATGCACCGAGATCGGAACCTAGGGTACGCAGTTTGTTGGTGCCAAACAGCAGTACCACGATCACCGCGATGATCAACAATTGCCAAATACTAATACCGCCCATTGTACTTACCTCTGGTTTAAAAAAGGGTCTATACCCGTTGTCTTTCAAGTTGCCGCATTATATACCCTTCATCTTTGTGTTGGATATGCCCCGTTTTTGCAGGGCTACAGCGACAACGCTTAACCTGATGGTTAATTTATTCAGACGGTGCGTTTCCAACCAACGACCCAGGCTACTACGCCTGCGGCCATCATCCAGGCAGGGAACACCTCTACGCCTCCCAGCAGTAAAATCGTACCACTGACTAACAGTGTAGCGCCAACCCCGAACAAATACCGTGATTGACCTTGCCGAATGCGTTGCGCCTGCATCTGACCGGTCAATTTATCGACGCTTTGTTGCAACAGTTTATGCTGTTGCAGGCTGTCATAAAATAGCTCTGGTAACTCCGGCAATTTCTCGGCCCAGAACGGCGCTTTTTCTTTCAGCGCGCGGATCACCGCCGGAATGCCCACCTGATCCCGCAGCCAGCTTTCCAGGAACGGCTTCGCCGTGGTCCACAGATCCAGTTGCGGATAGAGCTGGCGGCCAAGGCCCTCAACGTACAGCAGCGTCTTTTGCAGTAATACCAGTTGCGGCTGCACTTCCATATTGAAACGGCGTGCGGTATTGAACAGGTTCAACAGCACGTTACCGAACGAAATTTCCGCCAGCGGTTTTTCAAAGATCGGCTCGCAGACGGTACGGATGGCAAACTCAAAATCTTCCACGTTGGTATCACGCGGTACCCAACCAGAATCAACGTGCAGTTCCGCCACCTTACGGTAGTCGCGGTTGAAGAAGGCGATAAAGTTTTCCGCCAGATAGCGCTTGTCGTCTTTGTTCAGGGAACCCACGATACCGCAGTCGATGCCGATATAACACGGATCTTCCGGGTGTTCATAGCTGACGAAAATATTGCCTGGGTGCATGTCGGCATGGAAGAAGCTGTCACGGAATACCTGGGTAAAGAACACCTGGACGCCACGCTCGGCCAGCAGTTTCATATTGGTGTTCTGCTGTTCCAGAGCCGCAATATCCGACACCGGGATACCGTAAATCCGCTCCATCACCAGCACGCTTTCACGGCAGTAATCGGAGTAAACCTCTGGCACGTAGAGCATCGGGCTACCGTCAAAATTACGGCGCAGCTGGATGGCGTTGGCCGCTTCACGCAGCAGGTTCAGCTCATCGAGCAGGGTTTTCTCATATTCACGCACCACTTCGCGCGGGCGCAGACGGCGACCGTCCGGCATCAGCTTAGGTACCCAACCTGCCAGGCGATACATCAGGCGCACATCGGCTTTGATAATCGGCCCAATATCCGGGCGGATCACCTTCAGCACCACCTCTTGGCCGGTCGTTTTCAGCCGGGCGGTATGCACCTGGGCAATCGAAGCCGATGCCAGCGCCTGCTGGTCAAAGTCATCGAACCAGGTTTCCAGCGGGCCGCCCATTGCCAACTCGATATGCTTACGCGCGAGCGCGCCATCGAACGGTGCTACTCGGTCCTGCAACAGCGTCAGTTGGTCGGCAATATGGGGTGGGAACAGATCGCGGCGGGTCGACATCATCTGGCCGAACTTGATCCACACCGGGCCCAGCTCTTGCAGCGCCAGGCGCAGGCGTTCACCCAACGGCTGGTCTTTATGGCGGTTAGGCATCCAGAACAGCAGGCGACGGCCAATGCGCAGCGGCAGCGTCAAGCGCATCTTGGGGATCAGTTCATCCAGTCCATAGCTCAGGAAAACGCGCACGATCAAATACAGGCGGCAAATTTCACCAGGGGTCATCGCTTACCCTCCAACTTGTCCAGACGGGCAATCAGTGCGTCCACACTGCGAACGGTGGCATCAACCTCTTCGTTAAACCACACCACTTCAAGCGGGCCGGGAGCCATACGCCACTCTTCGGTCAGCGTTTCGGCCACGTAGCGTTGCTGGCTCTGCAAACCGGATTTCAGCAGGCCCAAACCTTTGCCAACGATCTGACTAACCCCTTGCGCGGCGATGTCGCCCACATAAGGCGCCAGCCATTCCGCCGGATCCCACTCTGCCAGATCGAGCAAGCCGACCAGCTGTTGCACCACCTGAATATCGCCTTCGACAATCAGCTCGCCGCTGCGCATCAGCGGGGAAAGTTGCTGACGATCGCGCAATTTCAGCAGCACCGGTACGCGGGTTTGCACCGTACAGTCGGCTCTATCTTCTGATTGGCCAAGCACATCCACGCGCTGTTCGCTGAACAGCAGAACCAACGGCGAAGAGAGTTCCTGTAGCTCGATACGTAACACTTTACCCGCCAGCCGTTGGCGGGCAGCTTTCATGCTGCGATCGCGAAACAGCAGGCTATTGAGCGAGGTTTCCAGCACGCCGGTCAGTAACGGGGTTAGCAGCATCGGCATTTCCATATCAGAACTTGAAGCCCCGGTGCAGCGCCACGATGCCGCCGGTCAGGTTGAAGTAGTTGACGTTCTCGAAACCGGCCGCAGCCATCATCCCCTTCAGGGTTTCCTGATCGGGGTGCATGCGGATCGATTCTGCCAGATAGCGGTAGCTGTCCGGATCTTTCACCACCAGCTCACCAATTTTTGGCAGCACGTGGAAGGAATAGGCGTCGTAAGCCTTGCTCAGCGGCTCCAGCAGCGGCTTGGAAAATTCCAGCACCAGCAGGCGGCCACCCGGTTTCAGCACGCGGAACATCGAGCGCAGCGCTTTGTCTTTATCGGTGACGTTGCGCAGGCCAAAGGAGATGGTGATGCAGTCAAAATAGTTATCCGGGAATGGCAGCGCTTCGGCGTTGGCCTGCACATAGCTGATATTGCCAACGATGCCGTGGTCGCGCAGCTTTTCGCGCCCCATCTTGAGCATGGAATCGTTGATATCCGCCAGCACCACTTGGCCCTGCTCACCCACCATGCGGGAGAACTTGGCAGCCAGATCGCCAGTACCACCGGCCAGATCCAGCACGCGCTGGCCGCGGCGCACGCCGCTGCAATCGATGGTAAAACGCTTCCAGATACGATGGATACCAAACGACATCAGGTCGTTCATCACGTCATATTTTGCCGCTACCGAGTGAAAAACGTTGGCCACCATAGCCTGCTTCTCGTCTCTTGCTACGGTACGAAAGCCAAAATCGGTGGTTTCCTGCGCTTGATCTGCCATTGTCCTGCCTGCCATTCAGTCAATTTAGTGTCGTGGAGTGTACCAGAAAGCCGCGTAATACCCCACCTTGCAACGGTATCATCCGTGCGATGTGCGATGCGGTTCTTCGTTGCTATCGTCGTTCTCTTCCTCCGGGAGCGAGGCGATATCCTCGTCTGGCTCAGAGAGCAGCTCATCATCCTGTTGTTCCGATGCCTGCTGCGCCAAAAGCGGGTTGATGGGACGTTTAATCTCAACCCCAAGCGCGCGGAAGCCCTCGATGCGGCCGATAAGATTACCACGGCCTTCGCTCAGTTTATTCATCGCCTGGTGATAACTGCCCTGCGCCCTATCCAGGCTCTGCCCCAGGGCCGACATATCGTCAACGAACAGGCGCATCTTGTCATACAGGCGGGCGGCGCGATCGGCGATCCGCTGGGCGTTCTGGCTTTGGTGTTCATAGCGCCACAGGTTGGTGATGGTACGCAGCGCCACCAGCAAAGTGGTTGGGCTGACCAGCATGATGTTATGTTGCAATGCCTCGCTAATCAGCTCCGGCTCACGATCGATGGCCAGCAGGAAGGCGGGTTCCACCGGGATAAACATCAGCACATAATCCAGCGAACGCAGGCCAGGTAACTGTTGATAATCTTTACGGCCCAGCACACGGATGTGCCCACGCAGCGAAGTGATATGCTCGGTCAACGCTGCTTCGCGTTCAAAATCATCTTCACTGTTGAAGTAACGCTCATAGGCCACCAGCGACATTTTGGCGTCGATCACCACGTCCTTGCCCTGTGGCAAACGCACGATCACGTCCGGCTGCATGCGGCTTTGGCTATCCAGCCGCACATTGACCTGCGTCTCATACTCATGTCCTTCACGCAGGCCGGAGGCTTCCAACACGCGACTCAGCACCACCTCGCCCCAGTTGCCCTGGGTTTTGTTATCGCCTTTTAGCGCCTTGGTGAGGTTGAGCGCCTCGCGAGCCATTTGCGCATTCAACTGTTGCAGATTACGGATTTCGTGCGTCAGTGTATGGCGTTCGCGTGCTTCCTGGCCAAAACTGTCCTGCACCTGGCGGCGGAAACCGTCCAACTGCTCGCGTAACGGCAGCAACAGGCGATCCAGGCTTTGCTTATTTTGCTCATCTACCTTGCGGCCACTGTTTTCGAAAATGCGGTTGGCCAGATTCTCAAACTGGGTAGTCAAACGCTGTTCACTGCTGATCAACAGTCGCTGTTTCTCTTCTGCTGCCATCCGGGTCTCTTCCAAGCGGATCGTCACCTCACGCAGTTCGGCTTCCTGAGCGCTGTTGACTTCACGCTGCGCCCGTAGCTCCTGGTTCAGCAATTCACATTCATTGCGCCAATGATTGAGCTGTTGCAGTCTCTCCTGCCCAGCGGCCAGTTGGCTGTGCAGGGTGCGCAGTTCCAGATCGTTTTGCCGTAGCAGCTGTTCGTGGCGTTGCAGCGTCTCTTGGCGGGAGGCAGTTTCAAGCTGTGCCTGCTGTAAAGACTGTTCCAGCAGACGCATGTCGGTTTCATGTTGCGCGCCGTGCTGTTGCGCACGCAGGCTGGCGATCAGCCACCCCAGCAGTAAACCTATTGCTACGCCACCAATACCGTAAACCAAACTGGTATCCACCCTGCCTCCTGTCATGCATGCACTTGCGGCGCGTTTTACGCCTGTTGCCTGCCACGTTAAAGGGAGCCTGTATGGATGTCCAGTCTGTTTTTATGTGGAAGTGAGCACGGTAACCAAGGCATTACCGTGCAGATAAGGCGGATTAAAACAGTTTGAAGCGATATTCGGCGATAAACTCGCCGGACAGCGAGTGGGAGGTCTGGGAATGGCCATCCACCAGTATCGGCGTTTTATTGCTGTTCTTATAAGACCAACCCGGCCCGGCCATGGCGAATACCGTCAGGTTTTTCAGCTTGGGATGGGAGGGAGCCCAGCGGCCAAAGACGTTGATCTCACCGGTACGCACCGCAGCACCTTGGTAGCTGAACTGGCCAACGTTGCCCGCCAGCCCGGCGGTAAACTCAGGCGTGATGCGATACTCGGCCATGGTGGCCAACATGGTTTCGCCATCGCGCATATAGTCTTCACCGGCATAGGCCATGGAGGTAAAGGTGCCGCGTGAGTTTTTGGACATATGGCGGGGATAGAAGCCAAGCTGGCCGTCCCCCTTCGGCGCTCGCGTATGGGCGATGCCGACCTTGACGCTCCACAGCGGCTCCTGCCATTTGGCATCCAGCGCATAGTGGTTGGCGTTATGATCGAAGTTGCGCTTGCTCAGCGCCATCTGTTTATAGTCATCCAGCGCCTGAGTGGTGTAAATCTGGCTGCCCAGGCTGAGTTTCTCATCGACCTTGTAGCTCATACGCAAGATCTGACGGCGCAGATAGTCCTGAGACTCCCCGTAGGCCAGTTGACCGTTAAATGCTTTATTCTCATAGCCCAGCTCGGCACTGGCAAGATGGTTGATATAGCGGCCATCGTTGGTTTGCAAGCGCAGGCTGTCGGGTGAGCTACGATCCATCGAACGTTCAACATACGCGCCGCGCAAAGAGAGCCCGGCACCGGCTACGCCACCGGACCAACCCAGGTAAGTCGTAGGCGACAGGCGAGTAGAGGTGGAGATCACGCCGTAGTTACGCAACACCTGCCAGCCAGCCTGCGCATTCAGCGCTGCGCCACCCACGTCGCCTTTCAGCTTGATATAGCGCTGGCCCACCTTGCTGTAGCCAGCAGCATTCTCTTTGCTGTTGCCGGGGCCGTTGTTGTACAGCACCCCACGAGTATTGAAGTAATCACTGGCACCCAGCTTTACCGCGCTGTAGTAATCGAGATTAACGCCGATAAAGTCCGCCAGATAGCCGGACTGATAGCCCAGCGCCAACCCTTGCCCCCAGGCGTTATGCACCTCTTTTGGATTGGCGGCATCTTCCTTGAGGTACTTCCAGTAGTTTTTCAGCGACAGTTCAGCATGGCTGTCGCTGAAAAAGGGCGAATTCAGGACGTCATCAACGCTGGCCTGGGCCGCGGTGGAGAATAGCGAAATAGCGACCAGACAGCTTAAAGCAGAACGTTTCATTATTGTTATCCCCGAAAAAGGTATAGAAAATCCCTGCCGAGGCGATATGCTATCGCCCCAGATAATATCCCCGAGCCAAAAGGGTGGGTTATTTTTATTAGGTAATAATCAAGGTGCTTTATTTAGTAACGCTTTTCCTTTAGCGACATAAGTCATATCGCCAATATCGGTTACGGTATATTTTCCGTCTTTATAAGTCATCTTGACGACGGCCGCATTAGTCAGTGGCTTATTTTTGTTCGGATTATCGGTCATATCGGAAATCATCATCTGCATCGAGAGCCCGGAAGAGACCGCCAGGATGTTTTTATCCCCATTCTTCACCGCATTCTGCACCATGGTATGCAAGGCTCGTTGCATACGGGTTTTGACCTGCTGCGCGCTTTCCGCCTCTTGCTTATCATCGCTTTGCGTGATGGCATCCACCATCGGGATCAGGCTGATCTTGCCTTCGCCCATTTGCTTGAACATCTCGGCACCAGAGGCCAGGCCCAGCTTCTTGGCAGCAGCGTCAGCCATCTCTGCATTAGCACGCCCTTCAAAACCGCCGAAGAACATTTCGCGCAGGTCGGTCAATTCCGTGACCTTGGCGTCCGACTTGCCCATTTCCTTGAGGATCACCTGCATCGTTTCACGCTGGCGGCCAGCGTCGCTGGTGTAGAAGCTATCGAAAGGGATCCCCTTCAACCCGGCACCCAGATAGCGCGCGGTTTCGATCCCGGCCGGTGTCAGCGGTGAGTCAGCCCAGCCCTGCACGCGATCGTAGGTATTGAGCAGTGTTTTACCGTGGCGGGCAAAATAGATATCGACGCTGTCGCTTTGCGCGGCGGTTACGTTGAAGGCTGCAGCAGAGGAAACGGCAAGTACGGAGGCCAGTAGCCAGGTTTTAATTTTCATAAATCTTTCCTTAGTGAACAAAATAACGTCTATAGGTTAATTTTTTTAATCATCGGCAGATCATTTGCCAAAATAAGGGCGAAAAAAAACCCAAACCCATGACATTGGTTCGTCAACGGGTTTGGGTTTTGCCTGTTTATTCACAGTAACAATCCACTTATTGGGAAAGTAACACCGTTAAAAAAATAAGGGAATTAAAAAACGCCGGTTAAGGATAAATTCGTGATCGAATTCTCACTGTGCGCTGAATAATTAAAATATGAGGTTATTTGGCAAGGCGCCGGTTCATGCCATCCACTGGGTAAACCATTTGATACCAAAGGCGCCTGGCGCCAAGATGCCGAAGGCCCAGACCATTGCCGAGGCCACATTGGCGATCTGGAACGCGGTTTGCGGCATGGCACAAATGCCCCCCACCAGCGGTACTACGGCGCGCAACGGCCCGAAGAAGCGCCCAAAGAAGATGCCCAGCACGCCCCAGCGCTCAAAAAACGCATGGCCACGCACCAACAGCTGCGGATTGCGTGACAGCGGCCACATATGGGCTACACGCCCCTGATAGTGATAACCGACCCAATAGGAGAGCCAGTCACCAAAGAAGGCACCGGCGGCCGCCGCCGCCCAGATCGGCCAGAAGGTAATGCCGCTCTCGCCAATCAACGCCCCCAACCCCAGCAGAATAACCGTGGCAGGCAGCAACAGCGAGAGGAAGGCCAGCGACTCGCCAAACGCCAGGAAGAAGACGATCGGGATCGCCCAGGCTTCATGCTGGCGCACTGTTTCGCTAACCCAGTCAATCACGTCATTGAGGTTCATAGCCTGCTCCTTTTGAGAACGGATCCGCCCTCAAGGATAGGCAGTACCCTACCTCACTGGTTAAACCCCGGTTAAACATGGTGCCGTTATTCCAGATAGAGCGCCTGCAACGTCTCGAGCTGGCTTTGCCCCAGCCCATATTCGGCCTCCAACCAACGGTTGGTGGAGCCATATTGCTCATGAATGCAACCCAACGCAGTCGCCAGGAACTCTTCACGTGCGCTGAGCACATAGGCAAACTGCGCCACCGAGGCGTCGTTCAGGCGGCTGGAGATCTGATCCAGCATGTGTTCACGGTAGCCCGCCAGCGTGGTTTCAGTCAGCAGATAATCTTCCATTACCGTAGCCTCATCCGCGCCCAGCGCCAGCAGTACCATCGCCGAACCAACTCCGGTGCGGTCTTTGCCTACCGCACAGTGCTGCACAATCGCACCGCCTTCAGGCTGAGCCAGCAACTGCGCCAGTTGGCGATAGGCGGCGTTATTGAACGGCAGGCGGCGGTACAGCTCCAGCATAAAGGCCCGGGCATCAAACTTGGCCAGCGTTTCATCGGTGAGTTTTTCAAGGTTGGCATTCACTTCGCTGCTGAGCGGATTGGCTGGCACGTGATAATAGTCGGCTCCCGACCATAGCACGTCAGGTTTAGCCTGCACTTCGTCGAAGTCGCGGTAATCCAGCACCGAGCGCATTGGCACCTGAGCCAGGTAGCTACAGTCGTTTTCGCTCAAGCGATCCAGAGCGCCGGAACGAAACAGCAACCCGCGTTTGATGCGGCGGCCATCGGCCACACTGTTGCCGCCTAAATCGCGGAAGTTGATGCCACCGTCTAGCGGCGCAAGTGAAGGATGGAGCAAAATCTGAGCGGTCATAGACGTCCTTTATGTTGATTGTCTTGAGATTAGCTGCCATACGGCCAGCAATGGCAAGACCCCAGCAGCAGCAGGCCAGCAGCATGACACAGAGGGGGTAACCGTAACAGAAGGAGAAACGGGCCGTCAAACGGCCCGCTTTTAACGGGGATTACAGCAGACGGCGAGCAGCCTCAACGACGATTTGCACCGCCTGGCTTTCAGTCTTCTTCATGGTTTCCGCATTCGGGATCTCTTGCTGGGTGCGGTTAACGATCACACCGGCAACCATCCCCGCACGCAGGCCCTGACTGGCGCACATGGTCAGCAGAGTGGCGGATTCCATTTCATAGTTCATCACGCCCATCGCCTGCCACTCTTCCATTGAGCCTTTAAAGCGGCTGACCACACGGCCGGAATAGGTGTCGTAACGTTCCTGGCCTGGGTAGAAGGTATCGGAAGAGGCGGTCACGCCGATATGCGTGGTAGCACCGCTAGCCTTGGCGGCTTCAACCAGCGCAGTGGTACAGGCAAAGTCTGCCACTGCCGGGAATTCCATTGGGGCAAAGTGCAAGCTGGCACCGTCGAGGCGCACAGCAGCGGTTGTCACCAGCACGTCGCCCACGTTGATATTGGCCTGAATGGCACCGGTCGTGCCGATACGCAGGAAGGTACGGATACCCAGCTGTGCCAACTCTTCAACGGCGATCGAGGTAGACGGGCCACCGATACCGGTTGAGCACACGATCACTGCCTTGCCATCCAGTTCTGCACGCCAAGAGGTAAATTCGCGGTGGGAAGCCAGATGAACCGGGTTTTCCATCAGCTTGGCAATTTTCTCAACACGCTGCGGATCGCCAGGGACGATGGCCAATGTAGCGCCTTGCAGATCGTTTTTAGTGAGACCGAGGTGGAAAACGTCAGACTGAGACATGGGGGACTCCTCATGGATACGGTTTTTGGGAGGAACAAACAGAGATTCTACTGACAATCGCTGTTAAATTTCGTGATGCTCATCACCTTGAATAAAGAAACAGAAATTCATCTACATTATTTTTGTGATTAATATCACATAAAAAACCCTGACACGCTTAATCTCCATTCAGTTTATACCAACTTGCTGCCTGAGCAGCCATTGCTATCCTGCGCGAAAATTCGCCATGCGATGCTAATAAGCGCTAATCTGCCTATAGTTAACTGCCGCGCTTTTTCTCTAACGCATGGAGCCTGCAATCAATGAAAACAGAACAACAAATGACGTTAAAACAGGCCAAAGGGGGATTTACCCCGGCCGTCGCACCGTTGGCCACCTCAACCATTCTGACCGATGTGCAGGATATACACGTGGGGGAAACCACCATCCCTTCGCAGGGGGACGATCTGCCAGCCTATATCGCCAAACCGACCCATCATCAAGGGCCGTTCCCCATTGTGCTGGTCGTGCAGGAAATCTTTGGCGTGCATGAGCACATTCAGGATCTGTGCCGCCGCCTGGCCAAGCAGGGTTATCTTGCCATCGCTCCAGAACTCTATTTCCGCCAAGGCGATGCCAGAGAGTACAGCGAAATCAGCGAGCTGATGCAAAAGCTGGTCAGCAAGGTGCCAGACAGCCAGGTATTGGCGGATCTGGATCACGCTGCGCACTGGGCAACGCGCCACGGCGGCGATGCCGGCAAGTTGGCGATCACCGGTTTCTGCTGGGGCGGTCGCATCACCTGGCTGTATGCCGCGCATAATCCGCAGCTGAAAGCGGCAGTGGCCTGGTACGGCAAGCTGGTGGGGGAGAAAACCTTGAATTCGCCGAAGCATCCGGTTGATATAGCGATCGATCTTTCGGCGCCGGTACTTGGGCTATACGGTGGCCAGGATGGCAGCATTCCGCAGGAAACGGTGGAAACCATGCGCAAGGCGATCAGAGCGGCCAATGCCGATGCGGAAATCGTGGTTTATCCAGAAGCGGGTCATGCTTTCCACGCCGATTACCGGCCAAGCTATAACGCGGAGGCTTCCGCCGACGGTTGGCAGCGCATGTTGGCCTGGTTCAGCCAGCATGGCGTGAAATAGACGGGCGCAATATGCCGAGTTAGGAGGGAAATATCAGCAGTTTCAGGGGCAGCAAGTGCCCCTGATGCTTGTCAGTTAAGCAACTAACTTAGCTCAGTGACAAAGTGCCGAACGCACCGTGCCAATCGTGCTCGAACTTCTCAACCGCCGCCTGCACCGCCGGGGCGCTGATAAACTGCTCTGCGACATCGACCGGTAAGGTAATAGCTTCACAACCTGCCAACAGGCACTCCAGTGCCTGACGTGGAGTCTTGAAGCTGGCGGCCAGCACCTTGGCCTGCGGGGCGTGCAGTTCTAACAAGTGCTGTAACTCCTGCACGGTAGCAATGCCATTGCCACCCTGGGCATCCACGCGGTTGACGTAAGGTGCCACATACTTCGCACCTGCCAAGGCAGAAAGCAGCCCCTGTGCTGCCCCATACACTGCCGTCCCCAGCGTTGGAACAGCCAAGCCTTGCAGGATTTTGATCGCGGCCAGCCCTTCACTCGTCACAGGTACTTTCACCACCACGCCAGGAACGCGCTGGTGAAGCATGACCGCCTCTTCAACCATCTGCTCGGCCGTGGTCGCCATCACCTGGGCAAACAGCTTCCCTTCACCACCGATGATATCGCGTAAAGCGGGCAGCACTTCCCATAGCGACGTGCGTGACGCTGCCACAATGCTCGGGTTAGTTGTCACCCCTTGCAACGGCAACACACGTGCCAGACGTTTCACCGCATTGATGTCGGCAGTATCCAGATAGAGTTCCATAGTTGCTCCTCAAGGCTAAAAATGAAGGGCGCCGCAGCGCCCAAAAATGGATTACAGTTCAAGCTCTTGTTTCAGCAACGCTTCTACCTGTTGGGCAGACACTGCGTTTACCAGTGCGTCACGGAAACCTTCATGCATGATGCGCCGCGCCAGCTTGGAGAAAATACGCATATGCTGGTCGCCGGCGGCATGTTTATTAAGGGTCAGCATGATCACGAACTGCGCCTCTTCATCGCCCCAAACAACCGGCTGCGCCAGCTTGGCCACGCTGATGGTGGACTGTTCAATATGTTCAGATTTGGTATGCGGAATGGCAAAGCCAAAGCCCAGGCCGGTGGAGAATACCGCCTCACGCGCCCACAAATCGGCGGCAAGGTTACGGGGGTAACGGCAACGCCCGGCCAGCAGCAGGTTATCCGCCATCCCTTTGATCACCTCTTCTTTGCTGCGCCAATCTGCCCCCAGGGCAATGCATTCCGGCGTGATCAGCGGCGCATCACTTTGCTCCATACGGAACTGGGCCAGCAGGTGTTCCACTTCCAGCGAAGTACGGCAGGCCATGGCCCGGTTGAGCAGCAAACGGCATTCGCGGCTGTCCAGCTTGGCCAAGCGGGTTTTGGTGGCGGCAATGGAAGGCGCGCTCATGCTGATCTCATCCAGCCCCATACCCACCAGCAGTGGCAACACCGAACCTTTCGCCCCCAGCTCGCCACACAGGCCGATCCATTTGCCATGTCGGTGCACTTCACGCACCGCATGATCCAACCCACGCAGGAACGCCGGGTTCAGGCTGTTGTAGTGCTTGATGACCTTGGCATTATCACGATCCACCGCCAGCAGGTACTGCGTCAGATCGTTGCTGCCGATACTGAAGAAGTCGATCTCCTCACAGCACTGGTCGATGATAAACAGCACCGAAGGCACTTCCAGCATGATGCCGAGCGGAATTTTTTCGTCGAACGGGATCTGTCCGGCACGCAGCGATTGCTTCACTTCGGCCAGTTGATCCTTCACCCACAGGATCTCTTCCATTGAGGAGATCATCGGGATCATGATCTTCAGCGGACCATGTGCCGAAGCACGCAGGATCGAGCGTAGCTGGGTGCGGAACAGCGGCAGGAATTCCTGATAGATACGCACCGCCCGGTAACCGAGGAACGGGTTGTTTTCGGCCGGGATGTTCAGATAATCCACCGGCTTGTCGCCGCCGATATCCATGGTACGCACGATGATCGTCTTGCCTGCTGCGGCTTCCACTGCCTGGCAGTAAATGTTGTAAAGCTCATCTTCGGAAGGCGCGGTCAGGCGATCCATATACAGCATTTCGGTACGGAACAGGCCTACTGCCTCTGCACCGTTGCCGAAGGCCGCCTCCGCTTCTACCGCATGGGCGATATTGGCGGCAACTTCCATCCGCACACCGTCGGCCGTACGCCCCGGTTGATCAAGATAGGCGCTTTGCTGGCTGCGGATCTGCTCGCTCAGCCACTGCTCCTGCTGATAATAGCGACGAACCGGTTCGCTGAGATCGCAGGCCACCAGCCCAAGATCGCCGTCGATCTGCACCGATTGATTCAAATATGGCAGCATTGCAGCGGCATCAACGCCAACCAGGGTTGGAATGTTAAAGGAGCGCGCCAGGATCACCGTATGTGAGGTGCTGCCACCGCTGCCCAGCAACAGGCCTTTCAAATAACGCTTGTCCAGCTCCAGGAATTGGCTCGGGGTCAGTTCATCGGTGATGCAGATACTGTCAACGCTCAGCGCCTGCTGCGCCGGGAAGCGCTGCTCGCCATAAATTTGCTGTAACAGCTGGAAGCTGACATCACGAATATCCAGTTCGCGCTCGCGCAGATAGGCACTGGCAGACTGTGCCAGTTGCTGGCTGAAGTGGGCTGCAGTGGCCACAATGGCAGCGGCACAACTTTCCCCTGCCAACACGCCATCAAGCAGGTGCTGGCGGAATGCGCCGTCACGTAGCAAGGAGCGATGCGCTTCCAGCACCGCCGTGGTGGTGCCGTTACCGCCCATCAGTTGCAGATCCAACGCCTTGCCGAAGCGCGTCAACCCTTCGGCCAACTGCTGCTGCTCCTGTTCAACAGATTGCGTAGGCGGCAACATCAGGGCGTTTAAATCTACCCGCGCCAGATGCACCAGTTTGCCATTGGCGGTGCCTTGGTTGACGGAGCGAGCGCGTACCAGCGTTGGGTTCAGGTTGGCCAAAGACTGCGGGATAGGCTCCTGCTCTGCCTGGTCATTCACCTGTGGCAACGCTTCGTCGCAGTGCGGGAATTCATGTTGGATAAACTGGCTCAGGCGCTCAAACGCCGCCTGTTCATCTTCCCCTTCGATGGTGATGCGGCATTCATCACCCAGCAAAGTATCGGTACCGATCAGTGACAACACGCTTTTGCCGTCGCCACGCAGGCCGCTACGCGAGTTGTGCCATTCAAAGCGGGAACGGAAACCGTTGCACAGGGTTTCGATATGGCTAGCTGGGCGGGCATGTACCCCGTTGGGCAGCACGCAGGTAAACGTCACTATTTTCGCCATCACTCTTTCCTCATACCAAAAGCAGCGGTGAACAACACCGGTTTGCCACAAGGATAAAAGCGCAGCGCGGCCCAGGGCTATCGGATAAAAATGTCAAACACTGGACAAATGTATCCTGACGGCATAAATGCGATGCCGCTCACAAAGCCCGTTGCCACAAGCCCGGTTTATTCTGTCGCACACTTTGAGTTAGATCGCACTTTTCTCCTGACAATACAAAAATCCAGTAAATGGCAATTTTATCCACTGTTGATAGTTCCGCCAGATGCCTATTGTGATAGCCAACAACCTTTATCCATCAGGGGTCATTCCCCGGTGGTTTTATCTCAGAAGCACGCTGGTTGCGGCCAGGGAGTGAACGATGAAAGAGCTACTCAATATTCTAAGAAACACACGCCAGCACTTGATGACCGGCGTCTCCCATATGATCCCGTTTGTGGTCGCCGGCGGCATTTTGCTGGCTATCTCCGTGATGCTGTATGGCAAAGGGGCTGTCCCCGATGCGGCGACGGACCCTAACCTGAAAAAACTGTTTGATATCGGCGTGGCCGGATTGACGTTGATGGTGCCTTTCCTGGCGGCCTATATCGGCTACTCCATCTCGGATCGCTCCGCGCTGGCTCCCTCGGCGATTGGGGCCTGGGTAGGCGCATCCTTCGGGGCTGGTTTCTTCGGGGCGATCATCGCTGGCCTGCTGGGCGGCATTATCGTGTTCTATCTCAAGAAGATCCCGGTGCCGAAGATCCTGCGCTCGGTGATGCCGATCTTCGTGATCCCAATCATCGGCACCCTGCTTACCGCAGGCATCATGATGTGGGGCCTGGGTGAACCGGTTGGCGCGCTGACCAACGGCCTGACCCACTGGCTGCAAGGTATGCAGCAGGGCAGCATCGTCGTGCTGGCCATCATCATGGGCCTGATGTTGGCGTTTGATATGGGCGGCCCGGTTAACAAGGTGGCCTACGCCTTTATGCTGATCTGCGTCGCTCAGGGAGTGTATTCGGTGGTCGCCATCGCGGCCGTTGCCATCGCCACCCCACCGCTCGGCCTGGGATTCGCCACGCTGATTGGCCGCAAATACTACACCCCAGAAGAGCGCGAAGCGGGTAAAGCTGCACTGCTGATGGGCTGCGTCGGCGTTACCGAAGGGGCTATCCCGTTCGCCGCTGCCGATCCGCTGCGCGTGATCCCCTCCATCATGATTGGTTCTGCCTGCGCCGCCGTGACGGCCGCGTTGGTGGGTGCACAGTGCTACGCCGGTTGGGGTGGTCTGATTGTGCTGCCAGTCGTTGAAGGCAAGCTGGGCTACGTAGCCGCGCTGCTGGTGGGCATGGTGGTCACCGCCCTGCTGGTTAACCTGCTGAAAAGCTTTGCTGCCAAGAAACAGGCTACTAAAGTCGCCCAGGATGATCTGGACTTGGATTTCGAAATTAACTGAATAAATACGCTCTCAAGCTACGTCTTGAGAGACGACGGGTATCGTTGAGGAACTAAATATGACCATGATTATCGCTGTAACCGCTTGTCCATCTGGCGTTGCCCATACCTACATGGCTGCAGAGGCCATCGAGCGTTCCGCCAAAGCGCAAGGCTGGCAGTGCAAAGTTGAAACCCAAGGCTCCATCGGCCTGGAAAACGAACTGACGGCCGAAGACGTGGCAGCCGCCGACGTGGTGATCCTGACCAAGGATATCGGCATCAAGTTTGAAGAACGTTTTAAAGGGAAAACCGTGGTACGCGTGGCCATCAGCGACGCGGTAAAACGAGCAGATGCCATCATGGAGAAGATTGCCGCCCATTTAGCGCAAAAGGCTTAACCGCTCAGCCAGCCCGGCACACGTGCCGGGTTTTCCCGCCCCATTACCGCACAAAAGGAAAATGTGATGATCTCCCGGATCGAACGTCTAAAAGCCGCCCTGTTCTCCGCCCCGCGTGAAATTTCACTCGAACGCGCACTGCTCTATACCGCCAGCCACCGGCAGACCGAGGGAGAACCCACCATCATCCGCCGTGCCAAGGCAACCGCCTATATTCTCGATCACGTGGCAATCACCCTGCGGGAAGATGAACTGATTGCCGGTAACCGCACGGTGAAGCCGCGGGCCGGGATCGTGTCGCCAGAGATGGACCCTTACTGGCTGCTGAAAGAATTGGATGCTTTCCCAACCCGTCCGCAGGATCGCTTTGCCATTTCCGAAGCGGACAAGCAGGTGTATCGCGAGCAGCTTTACCCTTATTGGGAAAAACGTTCGATGAAGGACTTCATCAACAGCCAGATGTCAGAGGAGGTTAAAACCGCTACCCAAACCCAGATTTTCAGCGTCAACCAGACAGACAAGGGCCAGGGGCATATCATTATCGATTATCCGCGCCTGCTTAATCACGGGCTGGATAGCCTGCTAGCCGAACTACATAGCCATGCGGATCAGCAGCCAGACAACGCATTCTATGCCGCAGCATTGTTGTTGTTACAAGCATCGCAGCGCCATATTCTGCGCTATGCCAGCCTGGCACGCCAAATGGCTGAGCAATGCAGCGATGAGACTCGCCGCGCCGAGCTGCTGCGCATCGCTGAGATCTCCAGCCACAACGCCCACCACAAGCCGCAGGATTTCTACCAGGCGTGCCAGCTGTTCTGGTATATGAACATCATTTTGCAGTATGAATCCAACGCCAGCTCACTGTCGCTGGGCCGTTTCGATCAGTATATGCTGCCGTTTTATCAAGCCTCCATCAACCAGGGGCAGGATCCGGCGTTCCTGAAGGAGCTGCTGGAAAGCCTGTGGGTGAAATGCAACGATATCGTGCTGCTGCGCTCTACTTCCAGCGCTCGTTATTTCGCTGGGTTCCCTACCGGCTATACCATCTTGCTGGGCGGCCTGACGGAAACCGGCCGCAGCGCGGTCAACGTACTGTCTTTCCTGTGCCTGGATGCCTACCAGAATATCCGCCTGCCACAGCCGAACCTCGGTGTGCGGGTCAATGAGTTCATCGATCGGCCATTCCTGCTGAAAACTGCCGAAACCATCCGCCTCGGCACCGGTATTCCGCAAATCTTTAACGATGAAGTGGTGGTGCCAGCGTTCCTGAACCGTGGCGTCTCACTGGAAGATGCGCGTAATTATGCGGTGGTGGGCTGTGTTGAGCTGTCGATCCCAGGGCGCACCTACGGCCTGCACGACATTGCCATGTTCAACCTGCTGAAAGTGATGGAGTTGACGCTGCTGGATAACGAAGGCAACGCCAGCCTCACCTATCCGCAGTTGCTGGATCACATTCGCGAAAAGATCCGCCATTACGTCCGGCTGATGGCCGAAGGCAGCAACATCTGCGATATCGGCCACCGCGACTGGGCACCGGTGCCGCTGCTGTCTTCCTTTATCGATGACTGCCTGCAACACGGCAAAGACATCACCGAAGGCGGCGCACGCTACAACTTCTCCGGGGTACAAGGTATCGGCATCGCCAACCTGAGCGATTCGCTGTTTGCCCTGAAAGGCCTGGTGTTCGATCAACAGCGCCTGAGCTTTGATGAGCTACTGGCCACGCTGAAGGCCAACTTCGCTACGCCGGAAGGGGAAAAGATCCGCGCACGGTTGATCAACCGCTTCGACAAATACGGCAATGATATCGACGAAGTTGACCTGATCAGTGCCGATTTGCTGCGATTTTACTGCAAAGAGGTGG
Source organism: Serratia sp. N21D137 (assembly GCF_047530005.1). Lineage (NCBI taxonomy): Bacteria > Pseudomonadati > Pseudomonadota > Gammaproteobacteria > Enterobacterales > Yersiniaceae > Serratia > Serratia sp. N21D137. The sequence continues at coordinate 72,208 of NZ_JBLJAJ010000019.1, read as the reverse complement.
AAAAGTACCGTAACCCGCGCGGCGGTCAATTTACACCGGGATCTTATACCGTTTCTGCCCACGTGCCATTGGGGGCGGTGGTGGGAGCCACACCAGACGGGCGCTATGCAGGGGAACAATTGGCGGACGGCGGACTTTCGCCAATGCTCGGCCAAGATGGCCAGGGGCCGACGGCGGTGCTGAAATCGGTGAGCAAGCTGGATAACTACCTGCTCTCCAACGGTACGCTGCTAAACGTAAAATTCACCCCAAGTACGCTGGACGGTCAGCAAGGGCTGAACAAACTGGCTGATTTCCTCGGGGCCTTTACCAAGCTCAAGCTACAGCACGTGCAGTTCAACGTAGTGAATGCTGAAACGCTGAAAGAAGCGCAGGCTAGGCCACAGGACTTCGCCGGGCTGGTGGTGCGTGTTGCCGGCTATAGCGCATTCTTCGTGGAGCTGTCGAAGGAGATCCAGGATGACATCATCCGCCGTACAGCGCATCAACTGTAACCTGATCACGCCCGGGTTTTCCCGGGCGACGCCCGCAGAGCCACAGGCCCGGATCTTCAATATTCAGCGTTATTCACTGAACGACGGCCACGGTATCCGCACCGTGGTGTTTTTCAAAGGCTGCCCACATAGCTGCCCTTGGTGTGCCAACCCGGAGTCGATGTCCGGCAAGATCCATCGCGTGCGGCGCGAGGCCAAATGCCTGCGATGCCAACCCTGCCTGAACGACGCACAGGAGTGCCCAAGCAGAGCGATGGAACTGATCGGGCAAAACATCACGCTGGAGGCGCTGTTACAGCAAATCCTCAAGGATGAGGTGTTTTATCGCACCTCCGGCGGCGGGGTAACGCTTTACGGTGGCGAAGTACTGATGCAAGCCGAGTTTGCCACCCAACTGTTGCAGCGCTTGCAGGCGTTGGGCATCAATACCGCAGTCGAAACCGCCGGAGATGCCTCGCAGGCCCAGGTGCTGGCCCTGGCAGAATACTGCAATCAAATCCTGTTCGACCTGAAAATCATGGATGCCGAGGTCGCCAAAAATCAGTTGAACATCAATCTGCCACGGGTGCTGGCAAACTTTACTGCGCTGGTGAAGTGCGGAGTTAACCTGATCCCTCGCCTGCCGTTAATACCCGGCTACACTTTGAGCACGGAGAATATGGCGCAGGTGCTGGCATTCCTGGCGCCTTTTGGGCTACAAGAGATCCATCTGCTGCCTTTTCATCAGTATGGCGAGGCGAAATATACCCTGCTGGGACGAGAATATGCCATGCGCGGCGTAGTGGCCCCGACAGAACAACAGATCGCCCCTTTGCAGATGATGGCGCAACAGGCAGGTTACCGGGTGATCATTGGCGGTTGAACAGCAGCAAAAGGGGCTGACATGACGATAAAACTCGTAGCGGTAACGGCTTGTATCAGTGGGGTCGCCCATACCTACATGGCTGCCGAGCGGCTAGAAAAACTGTGCGCGCAGGAGAAATGGCCGGTCAAAGTAGAAACCCAGGGCGCATTGGGGATTGAAAATTCGCTGACGGTGGACGATCTTGCCCAGGCCGACGTGGTGCTGTTGATCAGCGATATTCTGCTGGCGGAAAGTGAGCGTTTTGAGCACCACCGCTGCGTGCAGATCGGCATCAACACCTTTCTGCGCACGCCGGAGAAGGCGCTCAGTGCAGTACGCAAGGCCGCCGCTTCGCCTCAGGAAACGCATATCCGCGTAGTTTAACTACGGTGTTAGCCCCCCTCACCCTAACCCTCTCCCCAAGGAGAGGGAACCGATCGAGTGTGCTTGAAATTGTAGTGACTCATCTTGGATGGGGGGTAAATAAGGGACCCAAACGGCACATCCCTGCGAAAATAACTGCTTTGTTACAGATTAACTCCCACACCTGATCACGACGCCGATCAGCTCCCTCACACTCTCCACAAGGAGAGGGGACCGATCGAGTATCTCTGAAATTATAGTTTTTCACCTTGGATGACGGGACGATCGCGTTCGCTGATATGGCCTCTTTACTTGCAAAAGAGCAAGGGCTATCAGCTCCCTCTCCCTGTGGGAGAGGGTTGGGGTGAGGGGCCCAGTTCACTGTGGTATTGACCGCGATACTCCGACGGGGAACGTTCGGTGTTCTTGCGAAACAGGCGGCAGAAATAGTTGCTGTCGACAAACCCGCAGGCGTGCGCCACTTCTTTCACCTTCATGTCATAACGTTTGAGCAGGTGCTTCGCCTGCTCCAGCCGCACGTGATTGAGATATTCGTTAAACCCGATGCCACCGGCCTTCTGGAACAGATGAGAAAGGTAATTCGGTGAGATATAAAACGCCTGAGCCACTGACTCGCGGGTGAGCGGCTCACGATAATGCTCCTCCAGGTGACCCCGCACTGCATCAAACAGCGCCTGGCTGCGCGAGGCGGTTCTCACCGAGGTGCCAAACAGATCGAGCGCATGGCTCAGCAAGCCCTTTACCAGGAAACGCGCGGTAGGCTGATCGCTCTGATGCCAGGAGAGTTCGTTAAGCGCCTGCAACATGAATGACCCCACGCGCGGGCCACGGCGCGCCACGTTATCCTTACCCAGCGGCAGCGTGTTTTCCCCATCCCAGCCTAACAGGCTATAGCCCAGTTGCTGCTTGCCAAACAACAGGCTGAGCGTGGTTGTAGGTTGCTGCCAGCGCGGGCTGTTCCAACCTTGCGCCGGGACAAACAGCACATCCCCCGGCAGCAGTATCTGTTGTTGCCGCGCTCCTTGGCTGCCCTCCCACTCCATTTCCTGCTCCCCGTCCACCACCAGTTCAAGGCGCGGAAAGCCGACCTGATAAGCCAGCTCCGGGGCCGGATGTTGGTTACCGGCAAAATAAACCTGCCGGATCCCCTGCCCATCATCGAGCAGCGGAGCCAACACGGCCACCAGCGGGTGTTTCATCGGGAATAATCCTTCAAACCAAGTGAACAACGAGACTTGATAATAACCAATAGCGGCGAGGAAAACGCGGGAGTAGAACAAGAAAAGGGCGCCAAAGCGCCCTTGAGTAAAATATCGTTTTTGGATCAGACCACCTGGTCACGCAGGCGTTGAGCCGCTAACACCATGTTGGCCAGCGACTGCCGGGTTTCTGGCCAGCCACGGGTTTTCAGGCCGCAGTCCGGGTTCACCCACAGGCGTTCCGCCGGGATATTCTGTGCCGCTTTACGCAGCAGCGCTTCGATCCATTCCACGCTTGGCACGTTCGGCGAGTGGATGTCGTAAACGCCCGGTCCGATTTCATTTGGATAATCGAACTCTTTGAACGCTTCCAGCAGATCCATATCGGAACGAGAGGTTTCGATGGTGATCACATCGGCATCCAGCGCCGCGATAGAATCCATGATGTCGTTGAACTCGCAATAACACATGTGGGTGTGGATCTGGGTATCATCCTGCGCCACGGCGGCGTTCAGTTTGAAGGCATCCACCGCCCAGTCGAGGTACGCGGCCCAATCGGACTGGCGCAACGGCAGGCCTTCGCGCAGAGCAGGCTCGTCGATCTGGATAATACCGATACCGGCCTTCTCCAAGTCTTCCACTTCATCACGCAGAGCCAACGCAATCTGTTTGGCGATCACTTCACGGCTCACATCTTCACGCGGGAAGGACCAGCAAAGAATGGTCACCGGGCCGGTCAACATGCCTTTTACCGGCTTGTCGGTCAGTGACTGGGCAAACTTGGCCCATTCCACGGTGATGGCCTCTGGGCGGCTGATATCGCCAATAATCACCGGTGGTTTCACGCAGCGGGAACCGTAGCTCTGTACCCAACCGTTTTGGGTGAACACGAAGCCGTCCAGGTTTTCGCCGAAGTATTCCACCATGTCGTTACGCTCGGCTTCGCCGTGTACCAGCACGTCCAGCCCCAGGCGTTCCTGCTCGGCGATGGCCTGCTTGATATGTTCGCCGATGCTGGTGCGGTAGTTACTCCCATCCAGACGACCCTGCTTGAATTCCAGGCGCAGGCCGCGGATTTCGGTGGTCTGCGGGAAGGAGCCGATGGTGGTGGTTGGCCAGGCTGGCAGGTTGAAGCGATCGCGCTGAGCCTGAGCACGTTGTTCATAAGGGCGCTGACGTTCGCTGTCTTTGGCAGTGATGGCCGCCAGGCGTTGCTCAACCTGCGCATTATGCACACGGCTGGATTGGCGGCGGGCGCGGATTGGGGCGCTGTAGGCATCCAGTTTGGCTTGTTTATCTGCCCCTGGTGCATTCAGCGCTGAACTCAACAGCGCCAGTTCGGCGCATTTTTGCAGCGCAAAGGCGAACCAGCTTTTCACTTCTTCGTCCAGGCGGCTTTCCACGCTCAGATCGATCGGGCTGTGCAGCAGCGAGCACGAGGTGCCGATCCACAGTGGGCGGCTACCAACCAGCGGCTGCAGGCGGTCAAACCAACTGCTCACATCAGCACGCCAGACGTTACGGCCATTGATCACCCCAAGCGACAGCACCCACTCTTTAGGCAATGCGTTGTTAAGGGCAGCAGCATCATCTTTGCCTGCGACCAGATCCACATGCAGCCCCTGCACCGGCAGTTCGCGGATGGTGTCGAGGTTATGGCCAATGCTGTCGAAATAGGTGGTCAGCAGCAGTTTGACCTGGCCTTGCAGCGCGGCGTAAGCCGGTTTAAAGGCCTCCAACCAGGCTTTAGGCAGTTCCAGCACCAGCGCAGGTTCGTCGATCTGTACCCACTCGATGCCGCGTTTGGCCAGCTCCGCCAACACTTGCTGGTAGACCGGCAGGATATCGTTCAGCAGTGACAGACGGTCGAACTGCTCACCCTTCACCTTGCCCAGCCACAGATAGGTTACCGGGCCCAACAGCACCGGCTTGATTTTGTGGCCCAGCGCCAACGCTTCGTCAACTTCATCCAGCAGTTGAGTCCAGCCCAGTTTGAACTGCTGGCCTTGAGTAAACTCAGGCACCATGTAGTGATAGTTGGTGTTAAACCATTTGGTCATTTCCGCCGCTGCCGCAGGTTCACCGGTGGGGGCGCGGCCACGGCCAATACGGAACAGGGTATCGAGATCGATCGAGCCATCTTTATTTTGGTGACGCGCCGGGACGTTGCCCAGCAGCAGGCTGGTGGTCAGCACGTGATCGTACCAGGCAAAATCGCCAACCGGCACCAAATCCACCCCGGCCTGCTGTTGTTGTTGCCAGTGACGAGCGCGCAGCTCGCGGCCAACCGCCAACAGCTCTTCCTGTGTTGAATTACCTGCCCAGTAACTTTCCTGCGCTTTTTTCAGTTCACGACGCAGACCAACGCGTGGAAAACCCAGTGTGTGATTTAGAATTGTCATCGTCATATTTCCCATTTAGCCGTCCAGATGTTTACACATCCATAATCCGCAGGTACTGTATGATCCACAAGCGCAATATTTTCACTGTCACTGTGAAGGACTCTCATGATCGAACTGAAGCACTTACGGACCCTACAGGCTCTGCGTAATACCGGCTCCCTGGCCGCCGCCGCCGCACAGCTTCATCAGACACAGTCTGCCCTTTCGCATCAGTTCAGCGATCTGGAGCAGCGTCTGGGCTTTAAGCTGTTTGTTCGTAAAAGCCAGCCGCTGCGCTTTACCGCTCAGGGGGAGATCCTGCTACAGCTGGCAGAGCAGGTATTGCCGCAGATCCAACAGGCGCTGCAGGCCTGTCACGAACCGCATCAAACCACGCTGCGCATCGCCATCGAATGCCACAGCTGTATTCAGTGGCTGACGCCGGCGTTGGACAACTTCCGCTCCTATTTCCCGCAGGTGGTGATGGATTTCAAATCCGGCGTGACGTTCGATCCGCAACCAGCCCTGCAACAAGGTGAGCTGGATCTGGTGCTGACCTCTGACATCCTGCCGCGCAGCGGGCTGCACTATTCGCCGATGTTCGACTTTGAAGTCCGGCTGATCCTGGCTCCCGATCATCCGTTGGCCAATAAGGCGCACATTGAACCGGCAGACCTGAGTGATGAAGTGCTGATGATCTACCCGGTGCAGCGCCAACGACTGGACATCTGGCGTCATTTCCTGCAGCCGGCAGGGGTCAGCCCGGCGCTGAAAAACGTCGATAACACGCTGTTATTGATTCAAATGGTGTCGGCCCGGATGGGGATCGCCGCGTTACCGCACTGGGTGGTGGAGAGTTTTGAGCGCCAGGGGCTGGTCGTCACCAAGACGCTCGGGGATGGCCTGTGGAGCCGCTTGTATGCCGCTACCCGCGACGGTGAGCAGCGCCAAACGGTCACCGAAGCCTTTATCCGCTCGGCACGTCAGCACGCCTGCGAGCATCTGCCGTTCGTGCGTGATGCTGCCCGGCCGATAGGCAGCCTGCCAGACACTAAATCCTTAGCGTCTTTAAGCTAGCGGCTAGCCGCTTTCGGTGCGACCCAGCGGCGATGTACCCATAGCGAGGCGACAATCACCGAGCCACCGACAATAAAGCTGGCCCAGTGCGGCTGCTGATGCCAAACAGCAAAATTGACCAGCAGGCCCGCGGGCACATGCATATTGTTCATGATGCCCAACGTCCCTGCATCCACCTGCGTTGCCCCGTAGTTCCACATAAAGTAGCCCAGTCCGGAAGCCACCACGCCCAGCCAAACCAAAATGCCCCATTGCAGGTTGGTGGTTGGCAGTTGGTTCGGATTACCCCACAAGAACCAGGCAACTACCGCTACTGCCGCCGCGCCCAGATAGAACCAGGAAAATGCCGTATGCTGCGGCAGCGGGTGTACTTCCATCAGGCGTTTGTAACCCACCATGCCGATGGCGAAGCTGATATTCGCCGCCTGCACCAGCAGCAGCCCCCACCAGAAGTGATCGCTCAGTTGGTGGTAGCGGATAATCGCCGCCCCCAGCACGGCCAGCAATGCGCTGAACAGATAGCCCCAACGCAGACGGCGGCCGCTGATCAGATCGTAAATCAGCGTGATGTACAGTGGCGTCAGCACCGTAAACAGCAGGAATTCCGACACGGTCAGATAGATAAAGGCACGGAAGCTGATCAGATACATGATGCCAAGCTGGAAGGCACCCACCAGCATATACAGCAGGATCACTTTCAGCTTGATGTTGCGCCAGCGCAGGAACGGCAGAAACACCAGCGCCGCCAGCCCAACGCGCATCAGCACCGAGAACCAGCTGTCGACATTGCCTGCCAGGTATTCGCCGATCAGGCTAAAAGAAAATGCCCATAAAATGGTGGTAATAACCAGAAGCAGCACGACAAGTTCACCCTAAAAGATCCGAAAGGGCGATTGTAGCGGAAGGTGGAAAACAACGGGGGGAAAAGGCGGTTGACGTGTGAGCAATAAACAAACTAACGAGCAATTTTTTCTGGCTGCGTTAGGCTTAATACTCAGAGAATAAACGGAGATACACCATGAAACGTCAGCTGATTATCGCCACTCTGCTGTGGCTGCCCTGTCTGGCCATGGCCGAAAACGGCGTCACTACGCTCAGCCAGCAACAGCAGTTTCTTAACCAGCGCGACCAGCAGGCACAGCAGCAGCGCATGCTGAACAACCAGCAGATGGAGCAGCGCCAGCAGCAGGGTTATCCGCTCAAGGCCAACCAGCCCAAAATGCTGCCCTATAACGGCAACAACAACCCGATGCAGCCACAGATGACCACTGGCAAGATGCTGCAAAACGGCAATCAGCCGGTTAATCCCTTTAACCAGATGGCTCCGGTAATACCGCAGGCGCCGCTCCCGGCTACACCCTTACCCCCATAATAGTGAGGATTAACGGGGTGGTGATCGCCGCCAGCGCGGTGGACATCACCAGGCTGGTAGCGGCAGGGCCCGTTAGAACGTTAAATTGGCGTGACATCAGGTAGACGTTCACCCCCACCGCCATGGAGCCCAGCAGTACCACCACACGGGTCTCCATTGGGGGTAAATCCATTGACCAAGCCAGCAGCCAGACCACCATCGGCTGGACGATCAGCTTGAGAAAGCAGATGGCGCTGCTCAGTTGCCAGCCTTCGCTGATACGGTATTCCGCCAGCCCCATACCGAGCACCACCAGCGACAGCGGAGCAGCTACCTGGCCCAGCATGCTGACCGGTTGATCGACAAACACCGGCAGTGGCAGGCCGGTCAGGCTGAACAGCGTGCCAGACAGGATGCCGATAATCAGCGGGTTGGTCAGCACGCTGCGCGCCGTTTTGATAAAGCCTTGCAGCGTGGGAGAGCCATTACGTGCCCATTCGATGGAGATGGTCACCAGCGTCCACAGAATCAGGCCATTGAATACCAGCACCAAGGCCACCGACGGAATGGCTTCCTCGCCTAGCATCACCGTGGCGATCGGCAGGCCAAGCATGACGTTATTGGAGAAAATGCCGCCCAGAGCGAATACCGACCCCGAAACGCCGTCCAGCTTGAAGATCCGCCGTGCGGCAATGCGGCCGATCACAAAGACGACCAGACAACTGCCGAAGAAGGCAATCAGCAGGCGGGCATCCACTGCTGGACGTTGCGAGAAATCGCACATCATGCGAAACAACATGGCAGGCAGGGCGAGGGAAAACACAAAGCGGGTCAGGCCATCGGTGATGGTAGATGGCCACTTTCCCCAGCGGATAAGGCCATATCCCAGCACGATAAGCACAAATAACGGCAAAGACAGCACTATCTGGTGCCACAGCGAAACAATAAAGGCAGGCATCGCATCCCTTCCGATGGCGCGGCGGCAACGGGCTGACGTCGCTATGTTCTGGTTTAGTCAAAGTGAATGGCCCTCACCCTACCCCTCTCCCACAGGGAGAGGGGACCGATCGAGCTCGCTGATACTCCGGAGAAATTCAGGCTAATCCAGTGTACAGACTGCCATCAGAATCCGATCGAACTCTCTGATACCCCGGAAGAAACTCGGGCTAACACAGTGCACGGACTGGCTCCCTCTCCCTGTGGGAGAGGGTCGGGGTGAGGGGTGATCTTTATCTACTAAATTAACCGCTCAAAAATCCGGACCAATCAAATCTATCCGGTCGGTGCAAATACAGTCAACGCCCCAATTCAATAACAAACGCGCCCGCTCCGGCTGATTGACGGTATACACCAGAATACGCAGCCCGGCATCTTTCAACGCCGCGACACGTTCAGCGGTCAGTTCTTTATGATTAATATGCAGCGAGACACAGCCCAGGCGCTCGGTCAGCTCCCGCCAATTGTCATCCCACTTGTCCAGCAACAGGCCGCGCGGCAGTTCTGGAGCGGTCTGCTGCGCCGCGGCCAGAGCTTCCACCGAGAATGAAGAAAGCAGCGGATCGGTTTGCCCTTGCCACAACATGCTGGCGGCAAAGGCCACAACGCGGCCGGTTTCCTCGTCGCTGCCGATGGTTGGCTTGATTTCAATATTGGCCATCATGCCGTGCTGCTTACAGCGCTCCGCCACGTCAGACAGCAGCGGCAAACGCTCCCCTTTAAAGGCCGAGCTGTACCAGTCACCGGCATCCAGTTCGACCAGTTTTTCCCATGGCAGTTCGCCCGCCACGCCCCAGCCGTTGCTAGTGCGTTCGAGCGTGTCATCATGCAGCAGGAAAACCTGCCCGTCCTGCGCCAGTTTGGCGTCAAACTCAATCATCTTGTGGCCATGACGTGCGCCGACATCAATCGCCGCCAGGGTATTTTCCGGTGCCAGAGAACCGCCGCCGCGATGGGCGACAATAGGGGGATAAGGCCAGGCTGTAGTCATCAATCCATCCGTGTTCCGCTGTGGGTAGCAAAAAAGTGCAGCGCCGACGCAGGCAGCTGTAAATACAGGGTACTGCCCGCAGACGGCAAGGTTTCATGGCTCAGGCGAACGATCACGCCTGAACTCCCCCATTGGCCGTGTGCCAGATTATCGGCACCGAGCAGTTCCAACGTTTGCAGCTCTAGCGGGATCCCGCCCTGCTCGCGCGTACTCAGTTGAATATGCTCCGGTCGGATACCCAACGTCAACTCCTGTCCGCCCCACTGTGGCCGAGGCTCTGGCAGATCCAGTGCCATGCCACCGGTCAGTTGCAGTTGTTTGCCGTCCACACTCAGCGTGCCAGGCAACAAGTTCATCGCCGGGGAACCGATAAAGCTGGCGACAAACAGCGTCGCCGGACGTTGATAAACCTCACTTGGCGTACCAATCTGCTCCGCCACACCTTTATTCATCACGATCACCCGCTGCGCCAGCGTCATCGCCTCTACCTGATCGTGGGTAACATACAGGCTGGTGGTTTTCAGGCGGCGATGCAGCTGCTGCAATTCCAGGCGCATCTGGACACGCAATTTGGCGTCCAGGTTGGAGAGCGGTTCATCAAACAGGAACACCGCCGGTTCGCGCACAATCGCGCGCCCCATCGCCACCCTCTGGCGCTGGCCACCGGAAAGCTCACGCGGTTTGCGTTGCAACAGCGGTTCCAACTCGAGAATACGCGCGGCCTCTTCTACCCGCTGACGGATGTGCTGTTTGCCAAAGCCACGGATTTTCAGGCCATAGGCCATGTTGTCGTACACGCTCATATGCGGATACAGCGCGTAGTTCTGGAACACCATGGCGATGCCGCGATCTTTCGGTTCCAGATCGGTCACGCGCTGACTATCAATATAGATATCCCCGCTGGTGGTGCGCTCCAGCCCGGCCACCATACGCAGCAGCGTCGATTTGCCACAGCCGGAGGGGCCAACCATCACAATAAATTCGCCGTCAGCCACGTCGAGATCGATCTGCTTGATCACCGGCGTTTTGCCGTCGTAAGACTTGGTGACTGCCTGTAGTTTTAAACCTGCCATATTCGTTACTTCTCGCTATCTACCAGACCGCGCACAAACCAGCGCTGCATCAGAAGAACCACCGCCAACGGCGGGATCAAAGTCAACATCATTGCCGCCATCACCTGATTCCACTGGGTCGGCGCGCCGGAGGTGGAAATCATGCTGCGGATCCCCGCCACCGCCGTGCTCATCGAGGCGTCACTGGTGACCAGGATCGGCCAAAGATACTGATTCCAGCCGTAAATAAAGGTGATGACAAACAGCGCCGCCAGATTGGTTTTCGACAGCGGCAGTACGATGTCCCAAAAGAAGCGCATCGGCCCGGCTCCGTCGATACGGGCGGCCTCCAGCAGCTCATCCGGCAGGGTCATAAAGAACTGACGCAGCAGGAAGGTGGCCGTGGCCGATGCCATCAGCGGCAGCGTGAGTCCGGTGTAGCTGTCCAGCAGGTTGAGGTTGGAGATCACTTCCACCGTCGGGAAGATACGCACCTCGACCGGCAGCATCAGCGTCATGAAGATCAGCCAGAAGAACAGGCTGCGCAGCGGAAAACGGAAATAGACGATGGCATAGGCGGACAGCACCGAGACCACGATCTTGCCGCAGGTGATCGCCAGCGCCATGATCACACTGTTGAGTAACAGCATCGAGAACGGCACCTTGAGGGTGCCCACTCCGCCCTGCCAGATATGGCGGATGTTGTCCCAAAGGTGCCCTCCGGGGACCAGCGTCATCGGCACCTGAAACACCTGCTGATCGTCCAGCGTGGCGGCCACAAAGGCCACATACAGCGGGAACAGCACCACCAGCACGCCAACAATCAGCATCGTATGGCTGAAGATATCCAGCCCGCGTCGGTTCTCAATCATTGGTAACGCACCTTACGTTCGACAAAGCGGAACTGGATCACCGTCAGGCCAATCACCAGCAGCATCAGCACCACCGACTGCGCCGCCGAGCTGGACAGATCCAGACCGGCAAAGCCTTCACGATAGATTTTGTACACCAGCGTGGTGGTAGACTGTACCGGCCCACCGCCGGTAGCGGCGTCGATCACCGGGAAGGTGTCGAAGAAGGCATACACCAGGTTGACCACCAGCAGGAAGAAGCTCACCGGCGTGATCAGCGGCAGCACCAGGTTGAAGAAACGCCGTACTGGGCCAGCCCCGTCGATCGCCGCCGCTTCCACCAGAGAACGTGGGATGGATTGCAATGCGGCCAGGAAAAACAGGAAGTTATAGCTGATCTGCTGCCACACCGACGCCAACACCACCAGGAACATCGCCTGGCCGCTGTTTTGCGCATGGTTCCAGTCATAGCCGAAACCGGCAAGCACATGGGTGATCAGGCCCATGCCGGGGCTGAACAGGAAGATCCACAGCACCGCCGCTACCGCAGGGGCAACCGCATAGGGCAGGATCATCAAGGTCTGATAGAAACGGCTGCCGCGCAGCACATAGTCGACCAGCGCGGCAAAGAACAGCGATACCAGCAGGCCAACACCGGCCACCAGGAAGCTGAACAACAGCGTGGTATAGAAAGAGTCCAGGTAATACGGGTCCTGAAACAGCTGTGTGAAGTTGTCCAACCCGACAAACTGGCTGGAAAGGCCGAACGGATCGACGCTTTGTACCGAGTACCACAGCGCCTGACCGGCAGGCCACAGGAAGAACACGACGGTGATCAGCAGCTGTGGCAGCACCAATACATAGGGCAGCCAGCTACAGCCAAAGCCGGGACGGGATGATGACATAGGGTTAACCGTTAAATGGGGATGAGGGACGGTATAAGCCCCTCATCCCAACCCTCGCCCAAAGGGAGAGGGAGTGGATCGATGTCGTTTGGCCGAATATGGCCCAATCTGACGCTTACTTGGTGGAAGCCTCGAAGCGGCGCAGCAACACGTCACCGCGTTGTACCGCAGTATCCAGCGCCTGCTGCGGGGTTTTCTTGTCGGTCCACACGCTTTCTAGCTCTTCATCCACCACGGTACGGATCTGCGGCATATTACCCAGACGTAGCCCTTTGGTGAACGCCAACGGTGGCTTGTTCAGCATCTGGCGAGTAGCCACATCGGCCCCTGGATTTTTGTCGTAAAAGCCCTGCTGTTTGGTCATTTCATAGGCAGCAGTGGTGATCGGCAAGTAGCCGGTCTTTTGGTGCCATTCGGCGGCAATCTCAGGCTGGGCCAGATATTGCAGGAACTCCGCCACGCCTTTGTAGGTCGCCGCGTCTTTGCCGTTCATCACCCACAGGCTGGCCCCGCCGATAATGGCGTTCTGTGGTGCATTTTTGGCGTCAGCATCGTAAGGCATCATGCCCACGCCGAAGTCAAACTTGGCGTATTTGCGGATACTGGCCAGCGAGCCGGAAGAGGCGGTCGCCATGGCGCAGTCGCCGTTGTAGAACTTCTCGGTAGGTTCGTCCTTGCGGCCGAAGTAGGTGAAGTCGCCCTTCTTGTTCATGTCTTGCAGGAACTGAATATGCTTCACCTGCAGCGGCTGGTTGAACTCCAGCTTGGCACTGGTGCCACCAAATCCGTTGTTTTCACTGGCGAACGGTACACCATGCCAGGCGCTGAAGTTCTCCAGTTGGATCCAACCCAGCCAACCGCTGGTGTAGCCGCACTTCATGCCAGCCGCGCGCAGTTTGGCGGCATCGGCCGCCAATTCCTGCCAGGTTTTCGGTGGCTGATCCGGGTTCAAGCCCGCTTTCTTGAAGGCGTCTTTGTTGTAATACAGCACCGGGGTGGAGCTGTTGAAAGGCTGGGACAGCAGATGGCCGCTCTTGTTATCGGTGTAGTAACCGGCCACGGTCGGCACAAACACCGATTCGTCGAACTTGACGCCCGACTCCTGGAATACCTGATACACCGGTTTGATCGCCTTGCTCGCCATCATGGTGGCGGTGCCCACTTCATAGACTTGCAGGATCGCCGGTGCCTTGCCGGAACGGTAAGCAGCAATGCCCGCCGCCAGGCTCTGTTCGTAGTTGCCTTTATAAACCGGGACGATCTTCACATCGCTGTGAGTTTGGTTGAAACGGTCCGCCAGAGAATCCACTTCGGTGCCCAGTTCCCCTTCCATCGAATGCCAGAAGGGGATCTCGGTGGCAGCTATTGCATGGCCGCTGAGCGCCAGGGCCAAGGTAACGCACAACGTGGTTTTTTTAATCGCGTGAGCAAACATGCCTAACTCCTGAAAAAGCGGGTGTGATCAAAACGCGTGAGCGAAAAGAAACAGTTTTTGTTCGGATGCTAAACATGCCATGCGCGGATGACAGTAAAATAACTCTGGCGTGACAGCTAGATGACAGCGAGGTGAAGTGCAGATGGCGGTTTGATGTCGGCGGTAGGGAATTCTCCCCACCGCCGCAGAGAGATTACAGCGAGCGACGCAGGCGGGCGACGGCCTCTTGCATCTGTTGTTCGGTTGCCGTGGCAAACGACAGGCGGAAGGTTGAGCGATCCGGTTTGTCAGAGAAGAAGTATTCTCCCGGCACAAACACCACGCCCTGTTTCAGTGTGGTGTTCAGCCACTCGGTGGCATCGAATTGCTGACGGAAACGCGCCCACAGGAACATGCCGCCTTTCGGCATATCAAAGCTGATCACATCACCCAGTTCTTTTTCCACCAACCCGGCCAGGATCTCACCTTTGTGCTTGTAGGCCGCGCGGATCTTTTCGATCTGCGCCGGTAAACGATCCAGCCCCAGGTAACATTCGACGATGCTCTGCGACAGCGCGCTAGCATGCAGATCCGCCGCCTGCTTGATGATCGCCACTTTATGCAGCAGGAACGGTGGCAAGATGGCCCACCCCAGGCGCAGGCCCGGAGCCAGGATCTTGGAGAAGGTGGAGGTGTAGATAATGTTTTCGGTATGGCCCAGCACCTGCTGCGAAACCTGATACAGCGTGGCATTACGCTCTTCGGTGAAGCGCAGCTCGCCGTACGGGTCATCCTCGATAATCAGGAAGTTATGCTCTACCGCCAGTTTCACCAACTGCTCACGGCGTGCGGCGCTCAGCGTCAGGCCGCTTGGGTTGCCGAAGTTCGGCACCACGTACACCCCTTTGATCTTCTGGGTTTTCAGCAGTTCAGCCAGCTCATCCACCACCATGCCGTCGCTGTCAGAAGAAACGGACATGACGTTGGCTTCCGCCAGTTCCAGCGTTTGCAGCGCCGCCAGATAGGTCGGGCGCTCTACCACAAACACATCACCAGGGTTAATCACCGCACGCATCACCAGATCTAACGCCTGCTGGGAGCCTGCGGTCACCACGATATCTTCCGGCTTGGCATTAACGCCACGCTGTGCGCATAGGGTACAGATGCCTTCACGCAGCAGTTCGCTGCCTTCAGTCAGCCCATATTGGAACGCGCTTTTCGGTTGTTCGGTAATGGCCTGCTGGGTAGCAATGCTCAATCCTTCGAAGTCAAACAGTGCATCAGAGGGAATGCCACCCGCCAGCGAAATGACGTTTTCCATTTTGCTGTGCTTGAGCAATTCGCGGATTGCCGAGCTTTTGACCTTTACGATGCGCTGTGCGAGTAGTCCTTCTGTCTTCATTGCTTGTTCTCGTAATCGTTAAGAATAGGGGCGCCACTCAGTGCGCCCTATGTCAATTACCCATGGTTTAACCACCCAGGTATGCTGACCGCACTGCTTCGTTTGCTAATAATGCGGCCCCCGTATCTTCCAACACCACGCGGCCGTTTTCCAGCACATAACCACGATCCGCCAGTTTTAGCGCCTGGTTGGCGTTTTGTTCCACCAGGAAGATGGTCATCCCCTCTTCGCGCAGCTGCTGGATGATATCGAAAATCTGCTGGATGATGATGGGGGCCAGCCCGAGTGAAGGCTCGTCCAACAGCAGTAACTTTGGCTGGCTCATCAGCGCACGGCCAATCGCCAGCATCTGCTGCTCACCACCGGACATGGTGCCAGAGCGCTGGCTGCGGCGCTCCAGCAGGCGTGGAAACAGGGTAAACACCCGCTCAATGCGTTGGTGATACTGCTCGCGGTCGGCAAAAAAACCGCCCATCGCCAGGTTCTCTTCCACCGTCATGCGTGAGAACACCCGCCGCCCTTCCGGTACGATCGCCACGGCCTCGCGCATGATGCGCGCTGTCTGCCACTGGGTGATGTCCTGATCCATCAAGGTGATGGACCCTTCACTGGCCCTTGGGTCGCCGCATAGCGTGCCGAGCAGGGTGGTTTTACCGGCACCGTTGGCGCCGATCAGGGTGACAATCTCCCCCTGTTGAATGTTCAGGCTGACCTGGTGCAGCGCCTGAATTTTGCCGTAATGGGCGGAAACCTGATTAAATGACAACATATGCTTATTCGCCCAGATAGGCCCGGATCACGTCCGGGTTATTGCGGATTTCTGCCGGTGAGCCTTGCGCCAACGGCGTTCCCTGATTCACCACGTAGATGCGATCGGAAATCCCCATCACCAGTTTCATATCGTGCTCAATCAACAGCACCGACACCTGGTGCTGGTCACGCAGCTCGACGATCAGATGATCCAGTTCATCGGTTTCTTTCGGGTTCAGGCCCGCCGCCGGTTCATCCAGCATCAATAGTTCCGGGCGCGTTACCATGCAACGGGCGATCTCCAGCCGACGCTGCTGGCCATAGGCCAGATTACCCGCCGAACGGTTAGCCATCTCCAACAGGCCCACACGCTCCAGCCACACTGCCGCACGCTCAAGCGCATCGGCTTCTGCACGGCGGAACGCCGGGGTTTTCAGCAAACCGGCAAACACGCCGCTTTTCAGATGCTGATGTTGGGCCACCAGCAGGTTTTCAATCACCGTCATTTCGCGGAACAGCCGCACGTGCTGGAAGGTGCGCACCACACCCATGCGGGCAATGGTCTGGCCGGAAAGCCCTTCCAGATGGCGATCGCGCAGTTTGATGGTGCCACTGGTTGGGCGATAGAACCCGGTCAGGCAGTTGAACACCGTGGTCTTGCCTGCGCCGTTCGGGCCAATCAACGAAACAATCTCACCTTGATGCAGTTCCAGCGCGACGTTGTTTACCGCCAGCAAACCACCAAAACGCATCGAAAGCCCGGCGACCGCCAGTAAAGGTTGAGTACTCATGCCTGCTCCCCCTTCACGGCTTTGATATCAGCCACTTTCAGCTTCAACTGCGGGCGTTTCATCGGCAGCAGCCCCTGCGGCCGCCAAATCATCATCAAGACCATCAGCGCCCCCAGCAGCAACATACTGTATTCATTCAGATCGCGCATCATCTCACGGGATACTACCAGCAGGATCGCCGCCAGGATCACCGCAAACTGTGAGCCCATGCCGCCCAACACCACGATCGCCAGCACAAAGGCCGATTCCACAAAGGTGAAGGATTCCGGGCTGACAAACCCCTGACGTGCGGCAAACAGCGTGCCGGCAAAACCGGCAAAGGCGGCACTGATGGTGAAGGCGGTCAGTTTGATTTTGGTCGGGCTCAAGCCCAGTGAACGGCAGGCGATTTCATCTTCGCGCAATGCTTCCCAGGCACGGCCCAGCGGCATGCGCAGCAGGCGGTTAATCACAAACAGCGTCAATATCACCAGAAGCAGCGCTACCAGGTAGAGGAACACTATGCGGTCACTGGGATCATATTTCAGGCCAAAGAAGTTATGGAAGGTATCCCAGCCGCCGTCGCGGGCACTGCGGTTAAACTCCAGACCAAAGAAGGTGGGTTTCGGGATCTGGCTGATGCCGTTTGGCCCGCCGGTAATTTCGGTGTTGTTCAACAGCAGGATGCGGACGATTTCACCAAAGCCCAGCGTGACGATCGCCAGATAGTCTCCCCGCAGGCGTAATACCGGGAAACCAAGCAGGAAGCCGAAGATGGCGGTGACAATCCCCGCCAGCGGCAAGCTTTCCCAGAATCCCAGCCCGTAATAATGGTTCAGTAATGCGTAGGTATAGGCACCGATGGCGTAAAAGCCGCCGTAGCCCAGCACCAACAGGCCGGAAAGGCCGACCACCACGTTCAGGCCCAGCCCCAGCATCACGTAGATCAGCGTCAGGGTGGCGATATCCACCGTGCCGCGCGACACCAGGAACGGCCAGACGACGGCGGCAATGATGATCGCCGCTGCCAGCACCTTCTGGCGCATGGTGGAGCCGTCAAAGCTGGGTAAGACGAACGCCGGGCCGGAGATTTTCTTCATCCCATGCTGCATCAGCGGACGCAGCAGTTGGAAGAAGAACACCACCACACAACCGATACCAATCCACATCCAGCGCACTTCGGCAGCACCGTGCACCACCAGCTTGGTACCGTCGAGGCTCAGTTGCATCCCCATCAGGAAGGAGGCCATGACAAACAGCACGACCGTGGCAATACAGGCGTTAAGCAGACCGAGTTTCATACTTTCTCAACCTCCGGACGCCCAAGGATGCCGGTTGGCATCACCAGCAACACCACAATCAGCAAGGCGAAGGACACCGCATCTTTGTATTCGGTGCTCAGATAGGCGGAGGTGAGCGCTTCAGCCACGCCCAGCACCAGCCCGCCGATCATCGCCCCAGGAATGCTGCCAATCCCGCCCAGTACCGCCGCGGTGAAGGCTTTCATCCCGGCCATAAAGCCGATGTAAGGGTTGATCACGCCGTAGAACTGGCCGAGCAGCACGCCAGCCACCGCCGCCATCACTGCCCCGATCACGAAGGTGAGCGAAATCACCCGGTCGGTATTGATGCCCAGCAGGCTGGCCATCTTCAAATCTTCCGCACAGGCACGGCAAGCGCGGCCCATACGCGAATAACGGATAAACATCGTCAGCGCCAGCATCGCCAGGAAAGTGACGACCCAGATGATGAGCTGCATGGTGCTGATGGTCGCGGCAAAGCCGTTGCTCTCACCCAGCACCCATTGGCCGGTGACCAGGCTTGGCAGCGCCACATCACGCGACCCCTGCGTCAGGCTGACGTAGTTTTGCAGGAATATCGACATCCCGATGGCGGAAATCAGCGCAATCAGGCGCTTGGAGTTGCGCACCGGTTTGTAGGCCACCCGCTCGATGCTCCAGCCATAGGCGCTGGCAATTACGATCGACACCAGGAACGCTGCGCCGATCAGCAGCCAACCCACGTCGATGCCGATCATCATCAGGGCGGCGATCACGATAAAGGAGACATAGCTGCCGATCATATAGACCTCGCCGTGGGCGAAGTTGATCATGCCGATAATGCCGTAGACCATGGTGTAACCGATGGCGATCAATGCATAGGTGCTGCCCAGCGTCACGCCGTTGAACATCTGCTGCAGAAAATAGAGAAACTGCTCTGACATACTCTGACCTTCTAAGGTGTTGTACTGGCCGACAAAGAGCGGCCCAACGGCCTGCTGGCGTTGCAGGCGCCGGGAATTCCCGGTTTGTAGATTTTGCTGTCAAGGTGGCCTCCACGCCCAAAAAACGCAGAGGCCACCTTAAACGGGCTTATTTAATCGGCGTTGATGAGCCGTCGGCATGCCATTCAAACACCCCGAACTCGAAGCCTTTCAGATCGCCTTTGTCATCCCAGCTCAGTGGCCCCATCACGGTTGCCACCGGTTGGCCGGTTTTCAGATCTTTGACGATATCTGCCGGTTCCTGGCTCCCGCTGCGCTCCATCCCGGTGACCAGCGATTGCAGTGCTGCATAGGTGGTCCAGACAAATGGCCCAGTCGGATCCAGCTTCTTGGCTTTTAATGCATCAACCACCGGTTGGTTGGCTGGCACCTGATCGTAACGTTTTGGCAGCGTCACCAGCATGCCTTCAGACGCAGCACCGGCGATGTTGGACAGCGAGGAGTTACCCACACCTTCCGGCCCCATGAAGCGGGTAGTCAAGCCCGCCTGTTTGGCCTGACGCAGGATCTGGCCCATCTCTGGGTAGTAACCGCCGAAGTAGACGAAGTCGACGTTTTCTTTCTTCAGACGAGCTACCAGGGTAGAGAAATCTTTATCGCCAGCGGTGATGCCTTCAAACATCACAACATCGGTACCCTGTTTTTTCAGGCTGTCACGCACTGAACGCGCCAGGCCTTCACCGTATTGCTGCTTGTCGTGGACCACGGCGATGCGCTTGGGTTTAATCTCGTTGAGGATGTAGCTGGCGGCCGTTGGGCCCTGATCGGAATCCAGGCCAGTGGTGCGCAGGATCATCTTGTAACCACGGGTGGTCAGATCGGCGTTGGTCGCCGCCGGGGTGATCATGATCACGCCTTCATCTTCATAGATGTCGGAGGCTGGCTGGGTTGAAGAAGAGCACAAGTGGCCGATCACGTAACGAATGCCGTCATTGATGACCTTGTTGGCTACCGCGACCGCCTGTTTTGGGTCACAGGCATCGTCATACTCTACCGCCACCAGCTTATCGCCCTTGATACCGCCTTTGGCGTTGATATCGGCAATCGCCTGACGTGCACCGGTAAACTCCATATCACCATACTGCGCCACCGGCCCGGACATGGCACCCACTACAGCAATCTTGATGTCTTTTGCCACAGCGACATGGCCGATAGCCATCGCGATACAACCGGCCAGCAGCGCTTTACCCTTTGTTAATTTCATCCGCATAATCCCCATCTGTCGTTGTGAGTGTTTCTGTTGTATTTGTCACACCTAATCATTGTTTCTACCCGGCAGATTGCAAGTAACGGCCAACTGACCGTGGCTGGCAAAACGCCGGTAAATCGCTTTTATCTATAAGTAATAATGATTTAGGTAGATTCGCGACA
The DNA here is from genome assembly GCF_047530005.1 of Serratia sp. N21D137. Classification (NCBI taxonomy): domain Bacteria; kingdom Pseudomonadati; phylum Pseudomonadota; class Gammaproteobacteria; order Enterobacterales; family Yersiniaceae; genus Serratia; species Serratia sp. N21D137. The sequence continues at coordinate 51,692 of NZ_JBLJAJ010000019.1, read as the reverse complement.
ATATTTTCTAATAAGACTTTATTTTTCATGTCATTAAACAGGAGTTTTCTTCTGCAAAGCAACTCCCAAGGTCAGAAACAAGCGGTGTAAACAGCATAAAATCCGGATTAAATCTGCGCCGTTTAGCGTAAGGAACAGCGCGATGTGCTGGTTAACATGCCATTAACTAACCGTTTACTCGGAAAATGCCAGCAGCAAAAAACATTTCGCGCAGACCTCGTATAGAAAAACTTACACAACGCACTGAGCAAGATCCATTACACTGTCGGCATCCCTTATCGGTGCGGAAATCCGGCATGAAACTGACCATTGAACGCTTGACCAGTTTGTCCCCTCAAGACCTTATCGACCTTGGTAAAATCTGGCCACATCAACAGCCTGAGCAGTGGCTAAGCTGGCTGGAGGAGGGTAAAGCACTGTTTGCCGCCCGCTTTAACGAGCGGCTGCTGGGGGCGGTAAAAATCGAGATAGCGGGCCAGAGAGCTCAATTGCACGACCTGCTGGTGCGCGAAGTGACACGCCGCCGTGGCGTGGGGCTGTATCTGATGGAAGATGCCCAACGCCAATTGCCACAGGTGCAACATTGGCAACTGGATACTACCGGGTTGGCCGCACGTGAACGTGGCGAAGTCGGCAACTTTATGCGTGCCTGCGGATTCCAGGCTCAGGGCGATTGCTGGCAAAAATGAAACGTTGGCTAGCTCTGATCGTCATTACGCTGCTCGCCGTCATGGCCTGGTTTGTAGGGCGCTACCAGGCCATGAATCTTCATCAACCTTGGGATCAGCAGGCCTACGTTTGGCAAAGGGTGTGGACACCTCAGCATGCCGAGGCGCTGGCTGCCAGCCGTGACCTGTTTACTACCCTGCGCGTGTTGGGTCTGCAGGTGCATCCCCGTGAGGGTTTCCGGGACATCACGGTCAATACCGCCATGCTGAAACAAGATGGCCGCCCGCTATGGTTGGTAGTGCGGATAGACGGGCAATTGATGCAGTTGGATGAGGCCACCATCTATGCACGTCTGCAGCAACAGCTGCAACGCTGGCAGGCGGCTGGTTTACCGGTGATTGGTGTGGAGATCGACCATGACGCCGCCACCGCGCGGCTGCCCAAATATCAACAATTTCTGCACCAACTGCGCCAACGGCTGCCCTCTTCATTACAGCTAGGCATCACCGCCCTGCCCGCCTGGATCGGATCCCCAGCGCTGCCCGGCGTACTGCAACAGGTAGACAGCTCGGTGCTTCAGGTGCATGCGGTGCTCTCCCCCACCCAAGGTTTATTCGACGGCCGGTTGGCGCAGGAGTGGACACGCCAGTACGCTCGCCTTAGCCCTAAACCCTTCCGTATTGCCTTGCCAGCCTACGGCATGGCTCTGCTAGGGTTCGATGCCCAGGGGGCCCTGGTTGAGAGCGAAGCCTCGCAGCGCGTGGCGGGCAAGGTCCAGGAACTGACTGTGGCTCCGCAGCAGGTTGCCGATTTCTTGCAGCAGCTCGCACAACGCCCACTGCCACATCTGCGCGGCATTATCTGGTTCCGCCTGCCGCTGGAAAACGATCGCCGCGCCTGGTCGATGGCGACGCTACGGGCGGTGATCCAGCACCAGCCATTGCTCACCCACTGGCAGGTAAAATTTTTGCCGCAGCCACAGCAAAATGGGCTGTATGATTTGATGATTGAGAATCAGGGTCCGGTGGATGCTCCGTTACCGCGTGAGATCCACATTCAGGCCGAAGGTTGCCTGGCCGCCGACGCAGTAGGTCATTACCAGTTGGCAACGCCATCGGAATCCCAACGCTTTATCCGCATTAGCGGCGATCAGCTCCGAGCAGGGCAATCACGCCCCTTGGGCTGGCTACGCTGCCAACAGATCACGCCAGGAGGCACCCATGTCATACCTTGAATTGCACACTGCAGGGCACCGTCGCCGTGCGCTCCCGTTAGCATCACTGATCGCTGCAGCATTGATGGTGCCGCTGAGCGGCCAGGCCTGCGGGCCAGACTTCCCCAACCGCCTGCTGGTTAATCGCAACGGCACCCTGCTGTATATGCCTGAGGGTAACTTCGCTTTCGAAGCCACCCGTCTGGTACCGGTAGACCCACAGCTGCCACGCTGGCAGGCTCCGCCCATGGCCCCGGTGACACCGCCAAAACCGATGCCGCTTTCACCCGCACAGCAGGCCATTAGCCAGATGCGTGCTACCCACACCGTTGAAGAAGCCGACGCGGTGAATGCGCAAGGGCTATCTAATGCCGCGCGCTTATATACGCTGGGGGCGGTCGCCTTTGCCGCAAAAGATCCGCGGGCGTCGCAATATTTCCAGCAGGTGTTGGCGTTGCCAGCCGCCGAGCAGGAAGCATGGGGGTTACGGGCGCAATACTCGCTCGGCCGCCTGCTGATGGACGATCATGGCACGCCGGAAAGTGAATCCGGTAGCGAGCCGGTGGTGAAACATCCGGAGAAAGCGCAGCTTGAGCAGGCCTTGGCTGCCTTCCAACAGGTGATCGACCAGGTGAAAAGTGGCACCGCCGATCCCGATCAACTGGCACTGAGTAGCCTGGGCCAACAAGCACGTATTCATTTGTGGCTCGGGGAAATCGCTCCGGCAGCACAGCTATATGCTCAGCAGGCCGCCCAAGGCGATCCCGATGGCGGTCTCTCGCTGCAATATATCTCCTCCTATCTGCTCAACCCGCAGCATGTAGAGGCGTTAAAACAGGCTATTCACGATCCGTTGGTGCAGCAATTGGTCACCATTGAGCTGTTCGCCCGCAGCAGTAATCTGGAGATGTCCGGTATCATTAACGGCGAGACCAGCGCCAAGCAGCTTGTCGATCAGACCCTGACGTTGCTCAATGACTCGGTTAAAAATGGTTTCACCGGTAGCGACCGGCTGGCGGCGCTGGCCTATCGTTCCGGGCAATATGCCATGGCGGCCAACCTGCTGAAAAATGCGGGAGATGGCGGTTTAGCCTGGTGGTTACGTGCCAAAATGGCCCTGCGTGATGGTGATGTGAAAGCCGCAACCGCCGCCTATGCCAAAGCCGCAGCTGCATTCCCTACCGATGAAAGCTGGGGGGAGCAGCGTAACGAAGACTTCGCAGCCGAAATGATCGTGCCGGATTGCCGTGTTGCCGGCGAGCAGGCCATTCTGGCGCTGAACCGTGGCGACTATCTGCAAGCGATGGATCTGATGTACCGCGGCAAAGAAAACTACTGGGCAGACGTGGCGGATATCGCCGAGCGGGTGCTAACGGTCGATGAACTGAAAGGCTTTGTGGATAAGCATGCACCAGCCCCCACCACGCCACTCAAGCCGGTCAAACCCGATGAATACAATGGCGAGCGGATCACCCAAGAGGTTCAACTGCGTGAATTGCTGGCACGGCGCATGATGCGCGTAGGTCGCTATGAGGAAGCGGTGAACTACTTTGCCATTCCAAACTACCGCCAAGCGGCGCAGGACTTTGCCAACCTGATGAAAGCGGCGAAGGATAAATCGGCAGATAAGAACGCACGCGCCAAAAGCTACTATCAGGCGGCGGCGCTGTTGCGCTCGCAGGGGTTGGATTTCACCGGCTATGAAATGACGCCGGATTACAATATTTATGGCGCGGGGTATTCCTATCTGGGGGATGCGTTCAACACCAAGGATAGCAAAGACAAGAGTTGGATCAGCGCGGCGGAAGCGGCACGGGCCAAGAAATCGTTGCCAGATGCGGATAACCGTTTCCTGCATTACCGCTGGCAGGCGGTGGATCTGGCGCAAAAGGCCGCCGACCTGCTACCGCCGAAAAGCCAGGCCTACGCTGCCGTGCTGTGTAATGCCGCTGGTTGGGTGATAGCCCGCGACGCCAAGACCGGTCGCGCGCTGTATCAGCGTTATATCAAGAATGGCACCCAGTTTGAGTGGGGTACCAAATTTGGCTATGACTGCCCGGCACCGGAGTTTGATCCCACAGCCAACTAACTACAAAAACAGAAAAGCCCGGCGAGCCGGGCTTTTCGAACGTTAAGCGCTATCAGTATCAGGCTTCGATCGCCATCTTCAGTTTCTTCATGGCGTTCTTTTCCAACTGGCGCACACGCTCGGCGGAAACGCCGTACTGATCGGCCAGCTCCTGCAGGGTGGACTTGTTGTCGTCGTCCAACCAGCGGGCGCGAATGATATGCTGGCTGCGCTCGTCCAGACCTTCCAGCGCGTAGGCCAGTTTGTCTGCGGCGTTGCTTTCCCAATTATCTTCTTCGATCCCTTCGGCAAAGTCCGAGCTTTTATCCTGCAGATAGAGCATTGGGGCCATGGCATGGCCGTCACGCCCTTCGTCTTCCGGCGTTGGGTCAAAGGTCATGTCCTGTGCCGCCATACGCGACTCCATCTCACGCACGTCTTTGCTGGTGACACCCAGCTCGCGCGCAACCAGCTCCACTTCGTCCTGATTGAACCAGCCCAGACGCTGCTTGGTTTTACGCAGGTTGAAGAACAGCTTGCGCTGCGCCTTGGTGGTCGCCACTTTGACGATACGCCAGTTGCGCAGCACGTATTCGTGAATTTCTGCCTTGATCCAATGCACCGCAAAGGACACCAGACGTACGCCAACCTCTGGGTTGAAGCGACGCACGGCCTTCATCAGGCCGATATTCCCTTCCTGGATAAGATCTGCCACCGGCAAACCGTACCCTGAATAGTTACGGGCAATATGAGCGACAAAGCGCAGGTGAGACAGGATGAGCTGCTTAGCTGCTTCCAGATCGCCCTGATAATGCAGCCGTTCAGCCAGTTCCCGCTCTTCCTCTGCCGTCAGCATCGGATAGGTGTTGGCTGCCCGCAGGTAGGCTTCCAAGCTGCCCTGTGGGACTAAGGCTAAAGTGCGCATTTCTTTGGTCATTCAAAACCCTCTCTTGATAAAACTGGTCATGCAGGTGATTTCACGGCGGGGAGCTATTGATCTTGCGGCAGTTGCTGTTGCAAAAGCGGGTCCACACGCCGGGCACCTAAACATTTGCTGCAGATTTGGACCGTGCTCAACCCCAAAAGTTCACCGTTTTTCACACACAGTGCACACGACAATACGTCATGCAAGCTCAGGTTGATTGGGAATTTGTGCGTTTGAGAAGAGATCGGAGATGTTGAGGTCTGGCAGCTCTTCTCCCGCAGCACGGCAACCGGGCCGCAGCAGGAGAAGAGTATACCAAAAATTCACTATTGTGGTGTAAATCGGCGTAAATGTTGCACGGTGGCCAACCAGGCGGCAATCCAGCCGATCATCGCCGAGATCAGCAGCAGCAACAGCGCCTCATCCCAACCCAGGCCATGCAGGGTAAAGGTGGTGCCAAACACCTTCGCCACGTTGGTCACTACCGACTCCAGCTTCCACACCAGCGCGCCAGACAGGGCCAGCGACAACAGTGCGCCGAAGAAGCCAAGCATTGCACCACCGTTGAGGAATGGCCGCAGGATAAAGCCGTCGGTGGCACCGATCAGCTTCATCACGTTGATGGTATCGCGACGGCTGAAGATGCTCAGACGCACGCTGTTACCAATCACCAGGAATACCGCCACCACCATCAGTATGCCGATCATCAAGGCCACCTGGCCCACCAACCCGGTCAGCGCCGCCAGGCGGGCAAACCAGCTGTCGTCCATCCTGACTTCATCCACGCCCTGCACCGCCGCCACGCGATCGCGTAGAGTAGTAAGCGTATCGGAACTCTGGAAACTCATCTGCGGCGTGACAATCGCCACGGCTGGCAGCGGGTTTTCTTCCAGCATATCCAGCGCGCCACCAAAACCAGACCAGTTGCGGAACTCGCCCCGCGCCTCTTCACGCGACAGGTAGTTCACCTTCTCCACCCCGGCCTCGGCCTTGATGGCATCCAGCACTTTGACCGCCGCATCATCGTCGAGGGATTTATCCAGATACACCGTCAACTGTGGCGTTGGGTACCACTGTGTTGCAGCGGTACTGACGTTCTTCCAGACGATGTAGCAAACGCTCGGCAGCGTCAGGGAGATGGCGATGACCATCACGGTCAGCAGCGTTGCCAGCGGTTGGCGCAGCATATCGGCAATGGCGTTCATCCAGGCATAGCGCCACTGTTCACGCCAGCCACCACGCAGTGCCTTGCTCTTGGCGGTTTTTGCATTATTCGCCATGCTGTGCCCCCCCTACCATACGGCCCTGGCTCAGCGTCAGGATGCGGTAATTGCGCCGGGCGATCAGCCCGGTGTCGTGGGTTGCCATCAGCACCGTCACCCCAACGCGGTTAAATTCTTCAAACAGGCGCAGGATCCCTTCCGACAGGGCGTCATCCAGGTTACCGGTCGGTTCATCCGCCAACAGCACCGCTGGCTTGTTCACCACCGCGCGGGCAATGCCAACGCGCTGCTGCTCACCACCGGAAAGCTGAATGGGGAAGTTCTTCGCTTTATCCAGCAGCCCGACCTTGTCCAACGCAGCCGAAACGCGGCGACGGATATCTTCGGTACTGGCTCCAGCGATGACCAGCGGCATCGCCACGTTGTCATACACCGTACGATCCAGCAGCAGATGGTGATCCTGGAAAATCATGCCGATCTGGCGGCGCAGGAAAGGCACCTCGCGGTTTTTCAACCGGCTGATGTCATGCCCGCCAAACCAGATATGACCGGCGCTTGGCCGCTCAATCCCACAAATCAGTTTCAGCAGGGTACTTTTCCCCGCGCCGGAATGGCCGGTCAGAAACGCCATCTCCGCCGGACGCAGATGAAAATCTACCCCCTGCAGGGCTTGCCGTCCGCCCAGATAAGCTTTACTGACCTGTTCAAAGCGAATCATCCGTATCAATCCTCTCGGGCAAAAAGTGCCTCAATAAAGTCATCAGCCTTAAACGGCCGCAAATCTTCGATGCCTTCACCAACGCCGATGTAACGGATCGGGATAGTAAACTGATCGGCAATGGAGAAGATCACCCCGCCTTTGGCGGTACCGTCCAGTTTAGTCAGCGTTATGCCGGTCAGGCCCACGGCTTCATTAAATAATTTCGCCTGGTTAACCGCATTTTGTCCGGTGCTGGCATCCAGAGTCAGCATAACCTCATGGGGGGCCTGCTCGTCCAGTTTTTTCATCACCCGCACGATCTTCTTCAGCTCTTCCATCAGGTGCGCCTTGTTCTGCAGGCGACCAGCGGTGTCGGCAATCAGCACATCGATATTGCGGGCTTTGGCCGCCTGCACCGCGTCGAAGATCACCGAAGCGGAATCGGCACCGGTATGCTGAGCGATGACCGGAATGCGGTTACGTTCGCCCCAGACCTGCAACTGCTCAACCGCTGCGGCGCGGAAAGTGTCGCCCGCGGCCAGCATCACCGATTTACCTTCGGCCTGGAACTGACGCGCCAGCTTGCCGATGGTGGTGGTTTTACCCACCCCGTTGACGCCAACCATCAGGATCACGAATGGCGTTTTGCCACCGACATCCAGTGGCTGATCCACCTTGGCGAGAATTTCCGCCATCTCTTCTTTCAGTTTGCCATACAGCGATTCGGCATCTTTCAATTGCTTACGGCTGGCGTGCAGAGTAAGAGACTCAATGATTTTACGAGTGGTTTCTACACCAACGTCGGCGATTAACAGCTGTTCTTCCAGCTCTTCGAACAAATCGTCGTCGATCTTCTTGCCACGGAACAGGCCGATAAAGCCGGAACCCAGATTCTGTTTTGTTTTCAGTAGGCTGCGTTTAAGACGGGCGAAGAAGCCTTCTTTGCTAGGGCGCTCTTGCTCTTGCGTTACCGCCGGAGCCAGTAGCTCAGGCTGTTCGGGTTCCGCTTCCAGCTCAGGCTCGATAACCTCTTCAATCACCTCTGGCTCAGGTTCGATAATTTCAGCAGACGCTTCGATTACCGCTTCAATCACCTCTGGCTCAGGTTCAATAATCTCGGCTGGCGCTTCAATCAGCTCGGGTTCTTCTACTTGCGCCTCAGGCTGTTGCGCTACGGTGACTTCTTCGATCGCCACCGGCTCAGCATGGTGTTCGTCCAGCGGCAGGATATTTTCGGTGATAGGCTCGCCGCTCAGGCTGCTATCCCACTCCCCTGGAGTATCTTTGGTGGCGGCTGGAGCAGATCCCTGGGTAGGAAGCTTATCGTCCAGTTTGGGGGCAGCCGGGGTTTCTGCGGCCTGCTGTTCCGCCTGTTCTACGGCAGATTCAGGTTGTTGCTGCTCTTCTTCCTTCTGGCCGAAGCCCAGCCAGGAGAAAAACCCACGTTTTTTATCTTTTGCCATGTTCTGACCCTACTCCGTACCAATGGCTTGCAAATGCGAAAAATTAATTCGCCGAGTCTATCACTTTCCCTGGCACAGCAACACGCATCGGCAATGCTTTCATCGCGGTAGTTTTAACGCTCTCACCGCCTCCAGGCTGCAACTTATCCGCAATCCGGTATAGAATGGCGGTAACTTTTCGTTAACTTCGCAACTGATTAAGACTCTTTATGGCAAAACAACCACCGCGCGGCGCGCTCAAAAAACCGCAGACGGCCTCCGCTGGCCAGATCCGCATCATCGGCGGCCAATGGCGCGGGCGCAAACTGCCGGTGCCCAACAGTGAGGGGCTACGGCCAACCACCGACCGCGTACGCGAAACCTTGTTCAACTGGTTAGCCCCGGTGATCCGTGGGGCTCGCTGCCTGGACTGCTTCGCGGGTAGCGGTGCGTTGGGATTGGAAGCCTTATCGCGCTATGCCGAAAGCGCCACGCTGCTGGAATACGAGCGGCCAGTAGCCCAACAGCTGGGGAAAAACCTGGCGCTGTTGCAAGGCAATGGCAGCGTGGTGAATACCAACGCTTTGAACTGGTTGGCAGGTAACGGGCAACCTTTTGACGTGGTGTTTCTCGATCCCCCGTTCCGCAAAGGGTTGCTGGCCGATACCGTCACGCTGTTGGAACAACAGGGTTGGTTAGCGAACGAGGCCTGGATTTACGTCGAGGCCGAAGCCGAAAGCGCCGCCACCGATGTTCCTGCGACCTGGACACTGCACCGCGAGAAGGTCGCCGGCCAGGTAGCCTATCGCCTTTACCTCCGCACCCTTGAAGAGAAAACCGAACATGCTGATTAACCTGGGCCGTCTGCTGATGCTGTGCGTGTGGGGCTTTCTGCTCACCAACCTGTTCCACCCGTACCCCAAACCACTGACCTACTTCATCAACGTAGCCTTGTTCTTTATGGTGGTTATGCACGGGCTACAGCTGGTGCTACTGAAATCCACCCAGCCGAAAGACCAGCCCATCAGCCGCTGGCTGGAAACCAAGATCTTTATTTTTGGCGTGTTTGAGCTGTTGGACTGGCAGAAAAAACAGCCGCCGCTGAAGAAAAAATAGCCTTTTAGCGGGCGCAGCATGCGGCGCCCCTACGATTTCTGTGCCGTGAAGGAGATAAAGCGGGTGCCCTGCAGGCTCAGCGTGCCCTGAGCGCCTTTATCTATCTGATTATATTGCTGCTGCGGCAACGGTATTTTGATCTCGCTGCCGCCCGTCAACGGACGGAAGTACACTTCGTAACGCATATCTTCCACCACGATATTTTCCCGCTGCCGCGAACGACGATTCGGCGAGGGGAACTCCCGCTTGGCGCTGACTTCCACCTGCAATGTACGCACCGGCTGACGGTCATTATCCGCATCCTGGCGGCGTTTGTTGAGGTATTGGCGGGTCGCCAGCACCGCGATCAGCGCGATCACGGCAACAAAGAACAACGGTGGCTTACTCATTGACGGTTTTCCTCTTTTATCCGGCGGATTTCATTCACGCCTAAAACCGCGTAAACATAGCATTCGGAAGAAAGCATTGTCGAACCCACGCGCGCTGCTTACACTGAGAAAGTGACAACCTGGAGTTGGTTATCCCGGCTCCCATAATAAATAAGGAAGACATATGAGTTGGCCGTTCCTTGCCGTATTTTTTTCCGGTTGGTTGTTCGTTGATGCCTCCTATCGCGGCCCGCGCTGGCAACGCTGGGTATTTAAACCAGTCACCTTACTGCTGTTGCTGTTATTGGCCTGGCAGGCTCCGGTATTGGGCCCTGCGGGTTACCTGATCGTTTTGGGCCTGTTGGCTACGCTGGCGGGTGATGCCTTGTTACTGCTGCCGCGCGAGCGGGTGCTGTACGCCATCGGTGCTTTCTTCCTCTCACACCTGCTGTATACCCTGAGCTTTGCCAGCCAGATGACCTTCAGCCTGTTCTGGCCTTTGCCGCTGGTGCTGCTGGTGATTGGCGCACTGCTGCTGGCCATCATCTGGAGCCGGTTGGAAGAGATGCGCTGGCCGATCGCCACGCTGGTCGCTATGACGCTGCTGATGGTGTGGCTGGCGGGGGAACAATATTTCCTGCGCAGTACCGACTTTGGCTTCTCATTGCTGGCGGGTACCTCGCTGCTGCTGTTGGCGAATATCGTCTGGCTGCTGAACCGCTACCGCTTTACCTTCCGTGCGGCAGATGCCGTGGTCGCTTTCTGCTACTTCTCCGGGCATTTCCTCATCGTCCGCTCGCTATATCTGTAATGACAGGCTACGGATTCGGGCAACCGGATCCGTAGCCTCCCCCTCAATTAACAATAATTCTCATATCGCACTTGACTCTGGAGCCAGCTCCAAGGTGTAGAGTGCTTGTTGAGAGGATATTGGATTGCCTGAAGGGGGCGCTATGCAGACTCATAAACCACATAATCACCAAGAGCATCAGCATCAAGAACATAATCACGATCACGGCTGCGGCTGTAGTCATGACCACGCCAAAACCCAGCATGGCTGTAGCAATGAAAAAAACCCGGTGGGAGCAACCGCTGCCCATGACCATCACGCGGCCCACGATCACGGTGCCAGTTGCTGCAGTAGCGATGGCCCCGACGACCCGGATGAGGAAAGCGACAGGCTGGCTGCCGTTCCCCCTTCCGGCAGCCAGCGTTTCAGTTGGAAAGTCACCGGCATGGATTGCCCGAGCTGTGCCAAGAAAATCGAAAATGCCGTAACGTCGATCCCCGGCGTCGACAGCGCTCGCGTGCTGTTTGCCACGGAAAAACTGGTGGTGGATGCCCAATCCGACGTCAGCATGCGGATCCAGGACGCGGTAAAACAGGCTGGCTTTACCCTGTTGGGGAGTAACCCGGCGGCAATAGGCGATGAACCCAAAACCTCCCGGTTTGGTGAGTACGGCCCTCTGCTGCTGCTCTCCGCACTGATGGTGCTCAGTTGGGTTCTCGACTTCTTCAACCCACGGCTGGGCGAAATTGCCTTTATTGCCACCACCTTGGTCGGCCTGGTGCCGATTGCCAGCAAAGCCTTGCGCCTGATCCGTTCAGGCACACCGTTTGCCATAGAAACCTTGATGAGCGTTGCCGCCATCGGTGCGCTGTTTATCGGTGCCACCGCCGAAGCGGCCATGGTGCTGCTGTTGTTTATGGTGGGAGAACTGCTGGAATCCTACGCGGCCAATCGTGCACGCCGTGGCGTGAAAGCGTTGATGGAACTGGTGCCGGAAGATGCTCTGCTTATCCAGGGCAGCGTACGTAAACGCGTGCCTGTAGCCAGCCTGCACCCCGGTGACGTAATAGAGATCGCGCCCGGTGGCCGCTTGCCTGCCGATGCCGAGTTGCTAAACCCGTTCGCCAGCTTTGACGAAAGCGCTTTAACCGGTGAATCCGTGCCGGTAGAGCGCCAACAGGGTCAGAAAGTGGCCGCTGGCAGCCTGTCCGTCGATCAGGCCGCGCAGATGAAGGTCACTTCCGAGCCGGGTAAAAATGCCATCGACCGTATCCTGCAGCTGATTGAAGAGGCCGAAGAGCGCCGCGCACCGATTGAGCGCTTCCTCGATCGCTTCAGCCGTTACTACACTCCGGCGATCATGCTGCTGGCCGTGGCGGTGATCCTGGTGCCACCGCTGCTGTTTGCCGAGCCTTGGGAAATGTGGATCTATCGGGGTCTGACCTTGCTGCTGATCGGTTGTCCGTGTGCCTTGGTCATCTCCACGCCAGCGGCCATCACCTCTGGCCTTGCGGCGGCCACGCGCCGTGGCGCGCTGATTAAAGGTGGTGCGGCATTAGAACAATTGGGCCAAGTGCAAACCATCGCGTTCGACAAAACCGGTACGCTGACCGAAGGCAAACCGACGGTGACCGACGTGCTGCCTGCAGACGGCCTCAGCGAACAGCAACTGCTGGCCATTGCAGCGGCTGTCGAGACGGGCTCACATCATCCACTGGCACAGGCGATCGTCAAGCGTGCAGCGGAGAACGGGACTGCATTGCCACTGGCCGAAGGCCGCCGGGCTCTGGCGGGTATCGGGGTTGAAGGGAAGGTTGACGGTAAAACTATCCTGATCAGCGCACCGGGCAAGTTGACGGAAAACCAGTTGAGCAGCGAATGGCGCAGCCAGGTAGAGACGCTGGAAACGGCGGGTAAAACCGCAGTGGTGGTGCTAGAGGACGGGCAGCCTATCGGTTTGCTGGCGTTGCGTGACACCTTGCGTAGCGACGCTAAACAGGCGATTGCCGAGTTGACGCAATTAGGCGTTCGTGGCGTGATGCTCACAGGTGATAACCCGCGCGCTGCGGCCGCCATTGCCAATGAATTGGGGATCGATTACCGCGCCGGGTTAATGCCGGAAGACAAAGTGAACGCGGTAACCGAGCTGAGCAAGTTGCAACCTACCGCCATGATCGGCGACGGTATCAACGATGCCCCGGCGATGAAGGCCGCCAGCATTGGCATTGCGATGGGGAGCGGTACCGACGTGGCATTGGAAACGGCGGATGCCGCGCTGACACACAACCGGTTGACCGGCGTTGCCGAGATGATCCGCATCTCCCGCGCTACCCACGCTAATATTCGCCAGAACATTACCATTGCGCTTGGGCTGAAAGCGATTTTCCTGGTCACCACCCTACTGGGGATGACTGGCCTGTGGCTGGCCGTATTGGCAGACTCTGGAGCAACCGCGCTGGTGACCGCCAACGCCTTACGGCTGCTGAAGAAACGTACATAGTAGAACATCTGTCAGGCCCGTTATGGAAATGGGCCTGACAGCCAAAGGATTATTCTGCCAGGCCCTTACGCAGCAGGTAACGATATGGGGCCTGCTCGGTTTCCTGGGCCACCAGCGTATGTTCCATAAAGCGGCAAAAACCCGGGATGTCGCGGGTGGTGGCCGGATCGTCGGCAATGATCAGCAAGGTTTTACCGTTATCCATATGGCGCACGGTTTTGCGCACCATCATGACCGGTTCCGGACAGCGCAGCCCCAGCGCGTCTAGCGTCTGGTCTGCCTGGGCAAAAATGTCAGTCATACATCTCTCTCGATCTAAAACGATCGGCGAACCCTCGCCGGATCTGATTACCCGCTAGTTTACGCCGGTAGTTTTTCTGCGCAAGATACGTTAACGTTTGCGTTAAATTTAACCATTGCATTGAATGCCCAAACGCGTACCATGTCGCCGCGCAGTTAACAATGGGTTCCCTCACCCCACACTCAAAAAGGCTACATTATGTATTCGTTTACCGATCGACAACGCTTAATCGCGTTGGTTTGGCTATCGCTATTTCACATCGCCATCATTACTTCCAGCAACTACCTGGTGCAGTTGCCGATCAGCATTTTCGGCTTTCACACCACCTGGGGTGCCTTCACTTTTCCGTTTATCTTCCTGGCCACTGACCTGACCGTACGGATCTTCGGTGCTCCGCTGGCACGCAGGATTATCCTTGCCGTGATGGTCCCGGCGCTGTTTATCTCCTATGTGATCTCCACCGTCACTTTCCAGGGTGAATGGCAGGGCTTTGCCGCCTTGACCAGCTTCAACCTGTTTGTAGCGCGTATCGCCGCCGCCAGCTTTATGGCCTACGTACTGGGCCAGATCCTGGACGTGCAGGTGTTCAACCGCCTACGTCAACGCAGTGCCTGGTGGGTTGCCCCCGCCGCGGCCATGTTCCTTGGCAATATCAGCGATACCCTGGCCTTCTTCTTTATCGCCTTCTACAAAAGCAGCGATCCCTTTATGGCCGCCAACTGGGTGGAAATCGCGCTGGTAGATTACAGCTTCAAAGTGCTGATCTGCCTGGTATTCTTCCTGCCGATGTACGGGGTGCTGCTCAATATGCTGCTCAAACGTCTGGCGGAACGCCAACCCGCCAACCGGTTGCAACTGAGTTAACCCGCCTTCTGGTTTATACTGGGCAGCCTGATTTAACGGAGGCTGCCCATGCGCTTAACCACTCGCCAAGCTACACTTGAAGAGATCTACTCTCTTTACCTCTGCATTCCAGAATTTGGCAGTCTGCACAGCCTGAAAGATTTGCAGCAACGCATCGGGGATAACCCTTCTCACGGCTTGATTACCGAAATTGATGGCCAGGCAGCCGGTTTTAAACTCGGCTATCAAACCGCGCCGGGGGAGTTCTACAGCTGGCTGGGCGCAGTTTTACCTGATTTTCGCCGCCAGGGTATCGCCCAAACCATGCTGGCGGAGCAGGAGCGTTGGGCGCGTTCGCAAGGCTATCAGCAGCTGTGGGTAAAAACCCGCAACCAGTTCCGCGCCATGCTAATAATGCTCATTAGCCACGAATATCAGATTTTCACTCTAGAAAAGAAAGGCGAAGTAGACGAGTATCGTCTATTACTTAAAAAAAACCTGTGACATCTAGCCATACGGTCAACCAACTCTATCTGCAAAGGAATAAGGAACACCAGATGCGTAAAGTAACAAAATTGATGGGTATCGGCCTGCTAGTGCTTGGCCTGGCGGCCTGTGATAGCGCCACCAAAGACACTAATGCCCCCGCAGGCAGCGCAGCAGCCAGCGTCCCAAGCGGACAACAGGTGAGTTTATTGGATGGCAAGCTGACCTTTACCCTGCCTAACGGTTTGGCCGATCAGAGCGATAAGCTGACCAACCAACCAACTAACGTGCACATCTATGCCGACAGCACCAACCAGCGTGCGGTGATCGTGATCGTTGCCGACAAGGCAGCGGGCGATCTGGATACCCTGGCCAAACGCATGGAAGAGCAGCAACACTCCCGCGATGCCAACCTGCAGGTCATTACCAATAAAGCGGTTGAAATTAACGGCACGCCAATGCGCCAACTGGATACCGTGATCACCGTGGCAGGCCAAAAAGCCTACTCTGGCGTGCTGCTCGCTATGCTGCCAGACGGTAAGCAACTGACCCTGCAAATCACACTGCCAGCGGATAACCAGCAGCAGTCTCAAAGCGTAGCGGCTGGCGTGTTCAATACGGTGAAGATCAAGCAGTAATCGCACTGGGCCAGCATGCTGGCCCGTTTAATCTGTTACGCCAATGCCTGTGCTAACAGGGTGATCGGATGTTCACAGCGCTTGCTGGTGGACATCTCGATCTGCCATTTGCAGGTTTCACAATCGGTGATCACCATATCCACTCCGCTGGCTTCAATCTGGCGAAATAGCGAGGCACCAATGCCTTGCGAGGTTTCATAGTTTTCCGACTTGAAGCCGTAAGTCCCGGCGATACCGCAGCACTGCGAGTCCAGCACCACCAGTTCCAGCCCTGGGATCTGCCGCAATAACTCCAGCGTATAGGCCGTCCAGCCCATTTTCTCCATATGACACGGCGTGTGGTAAGCCACCCGCAGCGGCGTATGTTTGAGCGGCAAGGTGCGCCCTTGGCTGAGCAGACGATAGAGATAACGTGTAGCCAGCTCCACCCGTTCACGCACCGCCGAGGTGTCCACCTCCAGCAAATGCGGGTACTCATCACGCAGGGTAAACGTGCAGCTCGACGAAGTAGCCACCACCGGTATGCCTTTGGTCAGGACCGCATCATGCAGCGATTCCGCATTCACTTTAGCCTGCTTCTTCGCCTGTGCAATAAAGCCGTTGGCGATCAGCGGTACGCCGCAGCATTTCTCCCGCTTGAGCAGCTGCACGCCGATATCCATGGCGTTAAACACCTTGATCAGGTCTTTGCCAAGCTGTGGATGGTTGTAGTTAACAAAGCAACCGTGGAAAAACGCCACCTGCTCGGCATAGCGCTGCTGCTGTTCCGCCTGCTGGCGGTACCAACGGCGGAAGGTGCCAAACGAGTATTTCGGCAGCTCACGCCGATGGTCGATCTTCAACGCCTTGTCCAACAGCTTGCGTACCGGCTTCAGGCCGGTAGTCGCGTTAACGATAGGGGCAAACGGCGTCGAGAGCGTGCCCATGATGTCAGTGTGGCTGAGGATGGCATCGCGCAGCGTCGGTTTGCTTTGGCTGAAATTGGCCCGTGCGCGTTGGATAATATCGCCGATTTTAACGTCGGAGGGGCAAGCCACTTCGCAGCGCTTGCAGTTAGTGCAATACTTCAGCGCTTCGTCGTAAAGCGCCGGATCTTTCAGCCGCAGGCGCTCCCCATCAGGCCCGGCCTGCTTTGGCCCCGGATAGAGCGGGTTAGCCTTGGCAACCGGGCAATAGGTGGTGCAGACGGTGCATTTGATGCAGCTCTCGAAGCTGTTGTCTGGTAACAGGCTCATGCTGAAACCTCCTGTGCCAGGATCTGTTGGGCAACGTGCAGCGCGCCGAGCAGCGAAACCCCGGCGCCACAGCCCTGCTGCAACGGATCGTAACCGCCAGCCACGGCACCGATAGCATACAGATTGGTCATCGCCTCCCCCTGTTTTAACGCCCGTAGCGCGGTATCGGTCTGAACCCCAAATTGCAGGTACGGCTGCGGAGCAAACAGATTGGCATCGCTCCAGTCGGCGCGTTCGGTTTTGCTGTAAACGTCGAGGCCAAATACCGGCTCACGAATGCCGTCAAAACTAGCCACCAGGCCGTTGCTGAAGAAGCTGCCGCTGGCCAGTATCACCTGCTGCGCGCGCAGCGGAATATCGGTGTGATTGCGGGTATACAGACCGGTGACGCGCTGCCCGTCGAAGCTGGCACGCAGCACGCTATCCCCCGGCATAAACACCCCACCCAGTTGCTGCAAACGCTGGCGCAAGGCCTGATGCAGCCGCATGCCGAGCACGGAAGGCGGCAGCGTGGGTAACAGATAAACGGGCTTACCGACCAACCGGCGCAACGTCATCAACGGTTCATCATCCTCTAACCCCAGGCAGGCTGGCAGGAGGATGGCCTCAGCCTCTCCTGCCTGGCGCGTGATCTCCTCCGCCAACTGAGTCAGATGTTCTGGCAGATCCAGCACGCGGGCGATATTCACCGCGCGGAACTCGCTGGGATTATTACGTAGACGATCCAAAACAGGCAGATGCAAAAATGCCACCTCAGCCTTGAGACCCTGCTCTTGCATCAATGAGCTGGCCGCCATCTGCGGTTGGAAATCCAGGAAGCCTTCAATCCCCAGCACGGCGATATTCTGCCACGGCAACTTGCTGCCCAAGAGAGAGACAGGGATCGCTAGGGGGCTGAGCCAAGTGGCACGGCGGGTCCCGAGAGGGGTCACGCGTAGATGGTTTTGGCTGCTATCACCCTGCATCTGCCACCCGCAACGCTGTAGCAATTGCTCAGCCTCCGTTGCCAGCGCGGCCACCTGTGTGGCTCCCATCAGGCTATACGGATGCTGCGGAGCCTGTTGCGCCAGTTCGGGCAAGGCAGACAGAGGCGATGCCACCGGCGTACCATCGGGCAAATGGGCCAACAGATCGAGCGAGCCGGAAGAAAAATAGAGCGCGCTTTGGCCGGAACTGACTACCGCGCAGCGTTTGCCATGCTCGGCTAAACGGATAGCACAGCTCATCCCAGCCAAGCCACCACCAATCACCACCGCATCAAATTGCATCATCCGCCTCCTGCTTAGGGTCGCCTTGCGCATCTAACCCACATAACCCTTGATATACCCAACTGGTGAATTCGCTCTCCCGCAGGGCATCGCCCCAGGCGATAGGCCGCACGCCTTTCCAGCGTTCATTGAGGAAATGGGACAGTTGGGTGATGGATTGCTGCGGCGTTACCACGTTAAACCGCGTCAACAAACCTGCGGCACGGCAGGCGCACAGCTCACCCTGGCAGGTCCCCATACCCACGCGGGTACGGCGGCGCAGATCGACCAGATTGTTGACGGTCAGAGAATCCACCGCATATCGCACCTCACCGGCGGTCACTGCTTCACACTCACACACCAGGCTGTTGTCCAGCCGGTTACCAGAAGGGACCAGGCTGGCGCGATCGCCATGGCGGTACACCGCCGACCCCCGGATGCTGGCAGGCAGTGAAACCACGCTGCGCACCGTTTCTTCGGCGCTCTGACGGGAACCGGGCAACGCCGCTTCCGCCGTGGTGCAAGGGCTGTCGATGCCCAGCTTGGCGCAGACCAGGTCGGTGGTCCATTCGGCCATCAGCCGGTAAGTCATCAATTTGCCGCCGGTAATGGTGATAAAGCCTTCCAACCCATCGCGCGCCGCATGATCGAGCAGCACGATGCCACGGCTGACGTTACGCCCGGAGGGATCGTCGTCGCTGGCGACCAGTGGCCGCACGCCCGCATAGGCACGCAGAATGCGCGTTTGCGCCAATTTCGGCGCCAGCAGAGTGCCTTCTCGGATTAATATATCCACTTCCTGTGGCGTCACGACCATGTTGTCGATCTGGTCGTAATCGATATGGGTAGAGGTGGTGCCAATCAGCGAGATGGTGTCGCCAGGCACCAGAATGTCGGCATCCGCCGGTTTGCGGCAGCGGTTAATCACCATGTTATTGATGCGATGGCCCAGGATCAGCAATGCCCCTTTGGCAGGGAACATGCGGATGCGCAGATCGGCATACTCGGCAATTTGCTGGCCCCAGATCCCGGCGGCGTTGACCACCACCTGAGCATGAATATCGTACTGTTGTGCGGCCTTGTGATCGAAAACGCGCACGCCCGTCACGCGATCGCCAGTACGCAACAAACCGGTAACCTGATGATAGGTGAGAATTTGTGCGCCATGTTCACGCGCATCAAGCATGTTGGCCGCCGTTAAGCGGAAAGGATCGACGGTGCCATCCGGCACCCGCACTGCGCCGATCAGCGCCGGGTTAGCCGCAGGCTCCAGGCGTAATGCCAGCGCGGGGTCAATGGCTTCGGCCTCGATCCCGGCGCTGCGACAGGCGGCAATAAACTGCTGCTGAAAGGCCAATGAGTCCTGAGGCAAGGTAATGAACAGGCCGTCGGTACGTTCGATGCAGTGGTGGGCAATACGCTTGAGAATGCGGTTTTCTTCAATACATTCGCGTGCAGATTCGCCGTCGGTGACCGAATAGCGCGCTCCGCTGTGCAACAACCCGTGGTTGCGGCCAGTAGCGCCAGTGGCGATGTCATGCCTTTCCAGTAAAACGCAACGCAGACCGCGCCGCGCACAGTCACGGGCAATCCCCGCGCCGGTAGCGCCGCCGCCAATGATGATCACGTCCGTTTCGGTGATTGGTGAGTTGTTGCTCATCACGCCCCCTGAGCCTGTAGTTATGGCTTTATTTAGCCACAGTCAGTAGGGTTTTTGTTTGATAAGGAACAATAACGAACAGAAAACGAAAATAATATGGCCATAAAAAGCCATGAATGTGACAAACATCACGTATTTGTGCTATTTAGCCATTCCAAAATGTTAACCGATCACTCAAAATTCGCCACAGTTTCATAAAAGTGTAACAAATGAGCCATCCATCACGGTGAGACCGGGGGGTTTTCTCTAGCATTGCGCTCGTTATGGAACATTTAACAACACTTCAGGTATCCGCAAGCTCATCTTCAGGACAGCCGTTTCCTGTTGAGGCAATAAACAGATAAAGCCATCGGAGGCGCTCATGTTGAGTATTTTTAAGCCAGCCGCACACATTTCTCGTGTGCCAGTCGACAAGGTAGACCCGCTCTACCGTAAGCTGCGCTGGCAGATTTTTATGGGGATCTTTTTCGGTTACGCCGCCTACTATCTGGTGCGTAAAAACTTCACCCTGGCGATGCCATATCTGATCGATCAGGGCTTCAGCCGTGGTGACCTGGGCTTCGCGCTGTCAGGGATTTCCATCGCCTACGGTTTCTCCAAGTTCATCATGGGGTCGGTTTCAGACCGCTCCAACCCGCGCGTATTTCTACCCGCCGGCCTGATACTGGCCGCTGCCGTCATGCTGTTTATGGGCTTCGTGCCTTGGGCAACCTCCAGCATTGCCGTGATGTTCGTGCTGCTGTTCCTGTGTGGTTGGTTCCAAGGTATGGGCTGGCCGCCTTGTGGCCGTACCATGGTGCACTGGTGGTCGCAGAAAGAGCGTGGCGGTATCGTTTCGGTATGGAACTGTGCGCACAACGTCGGTGGCGGCCTGCCTCCACTGCTGTTCCTGCTGGGTATGGCCTGGTTTAACGACTGGCATGCGGCGCTGTATATGCCTGCCTTCGGTGCGATCCTGGTGGCCCTGATCGCCTTCGCCTTGATGCGTGACACCCCGCAATCTGTTGGTCTGCCACCGATTGAAGAATACAAAAACGACTATCCGGATGATTATACCGAAGAAGCAGAAGAAGAGCTGACAGCCAAGCAGATCTTCATGCAGTACGTGTTGCCAAACAAACTGCTGTGGTACATCGCGATCGCCAACGTGTTCGTGTATCTGCTGCGCTACGGCATCCTGGACTGGTCACCAACCTACCTGAAAGAAGTGAAACACTTCGCACTGGATAAGTCCTCCTGGGCCTACTTCCTGTACGAATACGCTGGTATTCCAGGCACCCTGCTGTGCGGCTGGATGTCGGACAAGGTGTTTAAAGGCAACCGTGGTGCCACCGGGGTGTTCTTCATGGTGCTGGTAACCATCGCCACCATCGTTTACTGGCTGAACCCGGTGGGTAACCCTGGCATCGATATGGCCTGTATGATCACCATCGGCTTCCTGATCTATGGCCCAGTCATGCTGATCGGCCTGCACGCGCTGGAACTGGCACCGAAGAAAGCGGCAGGTACCGCCGCCGGCTTTACCGGTCTGTTCGGTTACCTGGGCGGCTCGGTCGCAGCCAGCGCCATCGTCGGCTATACCGTTGACTACTTCGGTTGGGACGGCGGCTTTATGGTGATGATCGGCGGCAGCATCGGTGCGGTGATCCTGCTGGTGCTGACCATGATCAGCGAGAAGAAACACCACGCAGAAATCGCGGCTAAACGCGGCTAAAAGCTAAGCGGGCGCAGTATGCAGCGCCCCTACCCTTTATCGTTAATCTAAGGCCGCGCTTGTGCGGCCTTTTTCTTACCTCTACAACATGGAGCTACACAGAATGCGGACTCAAACCAAAGCCCTGCTGACAGGGATCATTCTTGCCACTTCAATGCTCAGTGCCGCCCAGGCTGCGGATAAAGTCGTTATCGCTCACCGCGGTGCCAGCGGCTATCTGCCGGAGCATACGTTACCGGCCAAGGCAATGGCCTACGCGCAGGGTGCCGACTTCCTTGAGCAAGATCTGGTGATGACCAAAGACAACGAGCTGGTAGTGTTGCACGACCATTATCTGGATCGCGTCACCGACGTTGCCGAACGTTTCCCGGACCGGGCGCGTAAAGATGGCCGCTACTACGCCATCGACTTTACGCTGCCTGAGATCAAATCACTGAAGTTCACCGAAGGCTTTGATATCAAAGACGGTAAGCAGGTGCAAAGCTACCCTGGCCGCTTCCCGATGGGCAAATCCGACTTCCGCGTCCACACCTTCCAGGAAGAGATCGAGTTCGTGCAGGGTCTCAACCATTCAACCGGCAAGAACATCGGCCTCTACCCGGAAATCAAGGCCCCCTGGTTCCATCAGCAGGAAGGAAAAGACATCTCCACCAAGGTGCTGGAAGTCCTC
Organism: Serratia sp. N21D137; assembly: GCF_047530005.1. Taxonomy (NCBI): domain Bacteria; kingdom Pseudomonadati; phylum Pseudomonadota; class Gammaproteobacteria; order Enterobacterales; family Yersiniaceae; genus Serratia; species Serratia sp. N21D137. The sequence goes on along the minus strand of NZ_JBLJAJ010000019.1, from coordinate 29,884 downwards.
AAGCAATACGGCTACACCAGCAAGAGCGACAACGTCTATCTGCAGTGTTTTGATGCCAACGAGCTGAAACGCATCAAGGATCAGTTGGAACCCAAGATGGGGATGGATCTGAAGCTGGTACAGCTGATTGCCTACACCGACTGGAACGAAACCTACGAGCAGAAGGCCGACGGCAAGTGGGTCAACTATGACTACGACTGGATGTTCAAACCGGGCGCGATGAAAAAGATCGCCCAGTATGCCGACGGCATCGGGCCTGATTATCACATGCTGATCGTCGAAGAGAAATCCAAGCCGAACCAGATTGTGTTGACCGATATGGTCAAGGACGCTCATGCCAGCAATATGGCGGTGCACCCTTACACCATTCGTGCCGATAAGCTGCCGAAATACGTCACCGACGTGAACCAGCTGTTCGACGCGATTTACAATCAGGCGGGCGTTGACGGCGTGTTTACCGACTTCCCGGACAAGGGTGTACAGTTCCTGCAAAAGCAGGGGCAACATAAGTAACGACAACTCCCCACCGGGTTACCCGGTGGGGATCAGAACCAAGTCTGCCGTAACAGCAAAGCAACCACATAAATGCCTATGCCAGAGGCTGAACCGGGATTGAAAAGCTCGATCGAGCCACTTCATTGCCAGCTTGGAGGTTGACCAATACGCTCAGTGAGCAAACTCATAAAAACGCTCAATTTGGCCGAAATTCTGGCTGCTGGGCGCAATAGATAGATCCCTTGTTCCTCGCCGCGTGGATCTGCCAGCAGGGGCAACAAACTTCCTGCCTGAATATCCGGCCCCACCACCCAGTTAGGCAAGAAAGTGATGCCTAATCCGAGTAATGCCGCTTGGCGTTGTGCCGAGAAATCATCACAGCGCAGCACCATCTTGCACTGATTCATCAGAGGTTCACTGAGGATTTGCGCCCAGCAAGCGGGTTGCTGTTTGTGATAGCGGGCGATCAACTGATGATCACGTAACTCCTGTAGGTTGGCCGGTTTCCCATTGCGAACGATATAGTCCGGGCTGGCACACATGAACCAGCGCTGTGTAGCGATGCGGTTTGCGTACAGTGAACTGTCTTTCTGCTCGCCGATACGGATGGCGGCGTCCAGCATTTCTTGTTTCGGATCGGTCTGGCGTTCGGTGAGATCCAACTCAACTACCAACCTTGGATAACGCTGGATTAGCACCGGTAAGAGCGGCAACAGATAGGTTTTACCGAAAGTGGGCAAGCAACTGATACGCAGCACGCCTTGCGGAGTCTCGTTTTGCGCTGCCAGTTCGGCGCGGATATCGATGATTTGCGTCAGCAACTGTGAGGCGCGCTTTTTCAGCATTTCACCAGCTTCGGTCAGCACCAGGCCGCGAGTTGAGCGCACAAACAGCATGACGCCAAGTTCACCTTCCAGCGTATCGATATGCCGCACCAATGAAGAAGGCACCATGCCCAGTTTGCGTGCGGCGGCAGAGAAACTACCCAATTGGGCAACATCGAGAAAGATCGGCAAATGTTCGGCATAGCGTGCGTCATTCATCTTTGCATTATATGCAAAAGCATTTCTTATGAATACTCGGTTCTCTACCGGCTGAGTTAACGTTACTCTACCCCCAGAGTAAAGCAGCGATATCGCGCTGAAAATATTAAATTATCAAGATAAAATGCCTTAGTTTATTTTTATAAACCTTAAAATTTGATATGGAATAGTGAATTAATCTGCTGAATTTATTTTCAAATTAATACCGCATTAACCGTAAACGTGATGTGTCACGGTTAAAATCATTAGAAGGTCTTTGTTTTATCTAGACTCTGCTTGAGTCCGGCACGTTGCCTGTTTGTATCACTGTTTTTTGCCGCTGCCAGTGAAGGGTTCTAAGTGAGCACTTTGGCAGCGGCAGGTTTGCTCATGCTCTTGAGCATTTAAACGCATAGCACTTTAGATGCCGTGCGGGTGGAGGAGGTGGTAATGAATGAAAATCACGGCTGTTCATGTGCGCAGCAGTTGGCGCAAGGTTTTGCCAGGCAAGCGCTGGATTGTGGTCAGGGGGAAATTTATCAGACCTCATTGATGAGCGCCTTGCTTGGTGGCGTTTACGAAGGGGATGTCACTATCGCCGAATTGCTCACACACGGTAATTTCGGTCTAGGGACCTTCAACCATCTTGATGGTGAACTGATCGCTTTTGATCGGGAAGTACATCAGTTGCGTGCAGATGGCAGCGCCCGCGCGGCCAGTCTGCAACAAAGAACGCCGTTCGCGGTGGTCACTTTTTTTCAGCCTAGCGTGACGCTAAAGATGGAAAAACCGATCTGCAAAGCCGACCTGCACCGGTGCATCGACCAGCAGGTAGCTTCACCTAATCTGTTCTGTGCGCTACGGGTTGATGGTCTGTTCAGCCACGTGGAAACTCGGACCGTACCGCGGCAAGAGCGGCCCTACAAACCGATGCTGGAAGCGATCGAAGCGCAGCCGACCTTTGCATTTCAGCAACGCAGCGGCACATTGGTGGGATTCCGCTCACCTGATTATATGCAGGGCATCAGTGTTGCGGGTTACCACGAACACTTTATCACCGACGATCGCATCGGTGGGGGTCATGTATTGGATTATCAACTCGATCATGGCCGTCTGCAGTTTGGCGTGATCGCTCGTCTCAATCTTCAATTGCCGCACGATGCGGATTTCCTGTGCGCCGACCTCTGTCCAGAGGATTTGGATTGCGCCATTCGTTCTGCCGAGGGTTAATCGGCGTCGTTTTTTCAGGAGGTGGATTATGGTTGGTTCAGACAATCACTGGCGGTGTGGGGCAGATTTGGTGGTTAAAAATCTGCACGCGCAGGGTGTGAAACAGGTATTTGGTATCCCCGGAGCTAAAATAGACCGCGTATTCGATGCGTTGGAAGATGAACCTGAGATAAAAACCGTGGTGGTACGTCACGAAGCCAACGCGGCGTTTATGGCAGCGGCAGTTGGCCGCTTGACCGGCAAGGCAGGGGTCGCACTGGTGACCTCCGGGCCGGGCAGCTCTAACCTGATCACCGGGCTGGCCACCGCAACCTCCGAAGGGGATGCGGTGGTGGCCTTGGGCGGAGCGGTGAAACGTGCTGACAATCTGAAACAAACACACCAGAGCATGGATACCGTCAGCATGTTCCGGCCAGTCACCAAATATTGTGCCGAGGTACATACCGGTTCCGCCATTTCAGAAGTCATGGCCAATGCGTTTCGCAGTGCTGAATTTGGCCGTCCTGGGGCTGCGTTTATCAGCTTGCCGATGGATATCATCAATGAACCGGTTACGGCACCGGTGCTGACCGGATGCCGCTCACCCCGTCTGGGGGCCGCTTCAACCGAAGACATTCATGAGGCGCTTAAACTGATCCAGCAGGCGAAATGTCCGGTACTGTTACTGGGGCTGCAAGCCAGCCGCCCAGAAAACAGTGCCGCAATACGCCATTTGTTACAGCGTACGCATATGCCGGTGGTAGGAACCTATCAGGCCGCCGGAGTGATTGATGTTAATGATTTTTCCCGCTTTGCTGGCCGCGTCGGGTTATTCAACAATCAGCCTGCCGACCAACTGTTGCAAAAGGCCGATCTGGTGGTCAGTGTGGGTTATAGCCCGATCGAATACGACCCCTGCATGTGGAACAGCCAAAGGCGGTTGATGCTGGTACATATCGATGTACAACCGGCCGAAATTGATACCTGTTACCGCCCAGATGTGGAGCTGATCGGCAATATCAACGCCACTATCAATTTGCTGACCGAAGGTTTCAGCAATGTGCTCAGTATGCCTGCCGAAGTGGAACTGATCTTATCCGATCTCGGCCTGCAGCGCGCAGAGCTGGCAGAGCGTGCTGCAGGCCGTGGCGGCATGCCGATTCATCCGTTGCGCATCGTCAAGGAACTGCAGGATATCGTCAGCGATGACGTGACGCTATGTGTGGATATGGGGAGCTTCCATATCTGGATCGCTCGCTATTTGTATTGCTTCCGTGCCCGCCAACTCCTGATCTCCAATGGCCAGCAGACCATGGGGGTTGCCCTGCCGTGGGCCATTGGTGCGGCGTTGGTCCGGCCAGGAGACAAAGTGTTATCCATCTCCGGCGATGGGGGATTTATGCAGTCAAGCATGGAGTTGGAAACCGCAGTGCGGCTGAAAGCCAATATTGTGCATGTGATTTGGGTGGATAATGCCTACAACATGGTGGAGATGCAGGAGGTGAGTAAATATCAACGCAAGTCTGGTGTAGAGTTTGGCCCGATTGATTTCAAAGCCTATGCAGAGGCATGCGGCGCCGTCGGATTTGCAGTGCAATCAGTGGAGGATTTGCGGTATATGTTGCGTAAGGCTATGGAAATTGAGGGGCCGGTGGTGGTGGCGATCCCGGTAGATTATGCTGACAATTACAAACTGATGGCTCAAATGAACTTTAGCCAAATGATTTGATTCGGGCTAGGGAAAACGTTCCCTTAGGCTACCCCTTGGAGACTGTAAACGTCGTTCACCTGACGGTGCACTACGCCTGGAGGGCATTTGCCTTCCTGTTTCCATAACGCAAGTGCTCTGCTATAAGCCGTGCTTTATGCCGTGGCTATCAACAGCCGGCACAGATCGGTCGGATGGCGTCGGTACCAACACAGACGTTTTCCATCTCAGGTGCATAGCACTGAACCCAATGGTAAATCGTTTTGTGGCACGGAATGTGAGCTGAGTCGCTCGGCGGGCGCAGCCGGTGAAGACTGCGCCCCTATCAGTTAAATCGAGTACATTTTACGCAGGTAATGAGGCACCGCGTCGTCAACGTTGGAGCCAATCACTTCCAGCTCCGGCAGCTTGTCTTTCAGACGCTGCTGGGCATCCTGCATGATGCAGCCTTTCCCCGCCATTGACAGCATTTCCAGATCGTTCATGCCGTCGCCAAAGGCGATGCACTCTTTGAGCGAATAGCCGATGATCTTGGCGACTTCTTCCAACGCATGGCCTTTCGAGACGCCACCGGCCATCACTTCCAGGCAGGTTGGGAACGAGAAGCTGACGTTGACCCGATCGCCCCAGCGTGCGTTGATGGCATCTTCCAGCGGCAGCAGTTTCTCATGATCGTCGCAGGTGAAATACACCTTGCACACGCCATCGGTTTCCAGCAAGCCCGGCTCAAACAACTGGTATTTAAAGATCGATTCCTGGAAAAAGGCTTCCTGCTCCGGGCTTTCACGGTTCATGAACCAGTCGTCGTTGCGGTAGACGTTGGTCAGGATCTCCTGGTTGTCGTGCATCATGTTGTACAGATCGCGGGCGATATCCTCATCCAGGTTGTGGCTGAAGATCAGCTCACCGGCGGTGTTATGTACCCGCGCACCGTTGGAGGTGATCATAAAAGCACTGATGCCGAGATTATCGCGGATCTGGGAAACGTCGATATGGTGGCGGCCGGTAGCGAAAACAAAGTGCACGCCCTGCTGCGTCAGCAGCTGCAGCGTTTCTTTGGCGTACGGTGTCAGGGTGTGCTCAGGGGACAGCAGAGTGCCATCTAAATCGGAAGCAACGACGTGATACATAGCGATATGTTCTAACCTCTAGTGGAATTTTCGGCGGCAGCAGTACCGCCTAAGTGCTGAGCAAAGAAACGCAGGATTGCGTTCAGTGCCTCGGCGCGCATCGCGTCCCGTTCGAACAGGATCTCATGGCGAGCGCCTTTGATAACCCACGGTTTTCCCCCTTCACAAGGGTGCCCCGCGTCTGACAGTGCCTGACAAAAAGCGCGCTGGGAACGGTTGTCGACCACCCGATCCTCACCGGCCTGCAATAATAAAATCGGCGTAGTGATGTTAGCAGCCTGGGCGATGATCTGCTGCCCGGCCTGAATACTTTCCTTGACCCAGTGATAGGTTGGCCCACCTACCCGCAGTTCGGGATGATCGGCGTAATAACGCAGGTTGCGGCGATAACGCTCGCGGCTGTGGGTCAACGTATTGACCACAAAGGGTAAAGGACGCCAATGCCCGGTGCCCACCGCGTAATAGTCACGCAGCCCTGGGCGTTTTTCCGTCCAGCTCAAAATACCGTTGGCCATCCAGCCCGGCATCGGCAGATAAATGCCCAACATCGGCGCGCAGAGTGCGACGGCGGCGAACGACTGTGGCTCACGTGCCAAAAACTGCGCCAGTATCGCGCCCCCCATAGAGTGTGCCAGCGCGACGTGCTGCCGGTAACCCAAGGGTTTAACCTGCTGATGATAAAACTGGGCAAAATCGTCTACGTAGTCGGCAAAGTTTACCACATGCCCCCGGTGCGTATCTGCCAGCATCCGCCCGGATAACCCCTGACCACGATGATCGATGATCATCACGTCATAGCCGCAGTGAAACAGATCGTACGCCACTTCGGGGTACTTGATATAGCTTTCGATGCGCCCGGGGCTTATCACCACCACCCGCTGGTGTAGCGGGGAAGCTAAGCGCACAAAGCGGATCGGTACGCCTCCGACGCCGATGAACTCCCCTTCCTCACGTCTCCGCCAAAAATCCAGCAGTGGCCCAGTCGCGAAGGCAGAAAACTGCTTTTCACGGTTTAACCATTGCGCGGGATCATGGGTGAATGACGACATGGCCTACCTTTTAACGGGATGTTCAGAGAGGTAAATGTGATCTCTGGCACGGGAAATCATACTAGCGTATTGTGGCACAAATTGGTGACAAATTGGTGTATTCAGGGAGCATTGCGATGACCTTAGACTGGTGGTTAACCTATCTGCTGACAACCCTTATCCTCAGCCTTTCCCCCGGCTCCGGTGCCATCAACACCATGAGTACCGGCATCAGCCACGGCTATCGCGGAGCGGCAGCGTCAATTGCAGGCCTCCAGGTTGGCCTGAGTATCCATATCGTGCTGGTGGGGATTGGCCTCGGCGCGGTAGTCTCCCAATCGCTGCTGGCCTTTGAACTGCTGAAATGGTTTGGTGCGGCCTATCTGGTGTGGCTGGGTATCCAGCAGTGGCGTGCCGCAGGCGCGTTGGATCTGCACACTCTGGCAGGCACCATGCCACGGCGCCGTCTGTTTCGCCGCGCCGTACTGGTGAATCTGACCAACCCCAAGAGCATCGTGTTTCTGGCAGCCCTGTTCCCGCAGTTTATCATGCCCAACCAGCCCCAGGCCGAGCAGTATGTCATTCTCGGCGTCACCACGGTGGTGATCGATATTCTGGTGATGATTGGGTATGCCACGCTGGCCACCCGCATTGCCGGTTGGTTAAAGACCCCGCGCCAAATGCAGTTGTTAAACCGGATTTTTGGCTCGCTGTTTATTCTGGTGGCGGGATTACTGGCAACGGCTAGAAAGGCATGATCTACCGGGCCGCAGGGGTCGGCCCGGTAATCATTAACGCGTGAAGATCAGATGCAGGCCAAAACCGGTGAACAACACCCCGGCCAGGCCATCGATCCACTTCGCCATCCGCTGATAGCCCCGGCGCATAGCGGGTAACGCAAAGATGATCGCCACCAGGGTGAACCAGATAAAGGTTTCACCGGTGATCAGAGCGAACAGTCCCCAGCGCGCTCCGGCACCTACATCCTCGCCGACAAACAGCGAGAACACGCTACCGAAGTAGATAACGGCCTTGGGATTGGAAAGGTTGGTGAGCAAGCCACGGATAAAGCTGCGGCCCGGCTTGGGTAACGCCACCTTCACTTCTGCTGCCGGAGCAGTTTGCGCATTCTGGCCACGGGCGGAGCGCAGCAGTTGCCAGCCCATCCAGCACAGATACAGGCCACCGCCCACCATGATGACCTGGTGCAGCCAGGCCATCTTTTGCAGGATCAGGTTCAACCCCAGCAGCGCCACACCGGCCCAGACCATGACGCCGAGGGAAATCCCCACCACGCCCATCATCGCCTCGCGACGGGAGCGGCTGGCTGCGGTTTGCGATACAAAAAAGAAGTCCGGCCCTGGGCTCATCAGCGCAATCAAATGCACCATCGCCACCGTTAAAAACAACATCAGCATGAGTGATTATCCTTATTCGTCGTCACCGTCGAGGTGAGCGCGGATCAGCGCCATAAATGGCGCACCAAAACGTTCCAGCTTACGCTGCCCCACGCCGTTGACGCTCAACAACTCGCTGGCCCTGATCGGCATCTGTTCGGCCATCTCCAGCAGCGTTGCGTCGTTGAACACCACGTACGGGGGGATGTTCTCTTCGTCGGCAATCGATTTACGCAGCTTGCGCAGTTTGGCAAACAGCTTGCGATCGTAATTGCCGCCGTAGGATTTCTGATTGGCGCTGCTGCGTACCTTGAAGCTCTGAATACGCGGCACCGCCAGCTGTAACACCACTTCGCCACGCAGCACCGGGCGCGCGGCCTCGGTCAGTTGCAGTGCCGAATGCATCGCTATGTTCTGGGTGATAAAGCCCAGATGGATCAGTTGGCGCAGCACGCTGGTCCAGTGTTCGGTGGTCTGATCGCGGCCAATGCCGTACACCGGCAGCTTTTCATGACCAAACTCGCGGATACGCTGGTTATTGGAGCCGCGTAGCACCTCCACCACATAGCCAATGCCGAAGCGTTGCCCAACGCGGCCAATCGCCGAGAGTGCCTTACGGGCATCCTCCAGGCCGTCATAACGCTTGGGCGGATCGAGGCAGATATCGCAGTTGCCACAGGCCTGCTGCTTGCCTTCACCGAAGTAGTTCAGCAGCACCAGGCGGCGACAGGTTTGCGCTTCGGCAAATGCCCCCATGGCGTTGAGCTTATGGCGTTCGATATCCAACTGCTGCCCTGCCGGTTTCTCTTCCAGGCAACGGCGTAACCAGGCCATATCCGCCGGGTCATACAGCAGGAACGCTTCCGCTGGCAGGCCATCACGCCCTGCACGGCCAGTCTCCTGATAATAGGACTCTATGTTGCGCGGAATATCGAAGTGCACCACAAAACGCACGTTAGGTTTGTTGATGCCCATACCGAAGGCGACGGTAGCCACCACCACCTGCAAATCATCACGCTGGAAAGCCTCCTGCACCTGGGAGCGGCGTTCGTTGTCCAGCCCGGCGTGATAGGCCCCAACGCTCAACCCACGGCTTTGCAGACGTGCGGTGGTGTCTTCCACCTTGGCGCGGCTGTTGCAGTAAATAATGCCGCTTTTACCGCGCTGGTCCTGCACGAAGCGCCAAAGTTGGTCGAGCGGCTTGAACTTCTCCACCAGCGTGTAGCGGATATTGGGGCGGTCGAAACTGCTGATCTGGATTAGCGGCTCGTCTAGCGCCAACAGGCGAACGATATCCCCCCGCGTGGCTTCATCGGCGGTGGCCGTCAATGCCACTACCGGCATGGTCGGGAAACGTTGCTTCAACTGGCCCAGTGCGCGGTATTCCGGGCGGAAGTCGTGGCCCCACTGGGAAATACAGTGCGCCTCGTCCACCGCCAGCATCACCGGCGGGCAGTGATCCAATAGTTCGAGGAAGCTGTCCATCATCAGCCGTTCAGGCGCGATATACAGCATCTTGATCTGGCCGCTGCGGCAACCTGCCATCACCTCAAGCTGCTGCTCGCGCGTTTGCGTCGAGTTATAGCAGGCGGCGGAAACGCCATAGGCCAGGAGCTGATCGACCTGATCTTTCATCAAGGAAATCAGTGGGGATACCACCAGCGTCAGTCCATCCATCACCAGCGCCGGGATTTGATAGCACAGCGATTTACCCCCGCCGGTCGGCATCACCACCAGGCAATCCTGGCCGCCGATAATTGCGTTGATAATCGTTTGTTGACCCGGACGGAACTGCTGATAGCCGAAGGTATCGCGTAATACCTGCTCTGCCAGCAACTCTCTGTTTATCACTGCTGCGGTTGACACACACTTCCCCATTTATCGCTATCACGGTGCCTGACTGACACCGTTATTACCTAAACTACATAATATCGTTAAGCATGACACCAACACCCAGCCGTGTCTGCTTGAAGTTGTAATCAATCATCGATTCGCCGTAGCCGCTGAACACCTGGGTATAGAAACGAACATGGCTGGTAATTGGGTAGCTCCAGCCCACCTGCGCGCCGCCATAACCGCTATTCCAGTTGTACTGGCCTTCGGCACTGAACACGCTTTCCCCCAAGGCATAGCCCACCGTCAGACGGTAATAGCCCATATACTTGGTGATATCCGGGTTATCGTCGTTGCTGTCGCTTTCCGAGAAGCGGAACCAGGGTTTGACCTCGACCTGCCAGTCGCCGTTCTGCGCCATCAGGCGTGCATAGCCACGGTTCCAGCTGCGTGAGGTAGGATCTTCACGGCCATTGGACTCATGATTCAGACCCACTTCGATATCACGCAACGTCCAGCCGGCAAACTTATACGCCGTAGCCCAGCCGACAAAAATTTGCGGTTCGTAGTTGGTTTCACGAAACGGTGAGGACTCGTCATGGTTGGAGAACTGCCACCAGGAACGTTGGGTGTACGATGCTCCCAATACCGAGTTCTCACCGGCAATGCCACGCCAGATCGGGAAGGCCAGGCTGAGCTGGAACTTTACCTCATCCTTGCGGGCATTTTCCGCCCAGCTATAGGATTTGATCGCTTCTTTGTTCAGATCGCTGGTATCGGTATAAATCAGGTAGTTCGTTTCATAAGGATACAGAGTGAACGGATTATCATAGTGTTGCAGCATGTTACCGATGATGCTGCCACGAACCGCCGGTTTATTCAGATTCTTTTGCTCGGTGGCCTCATCGGCCTGCACCACTACTGGCGCAAACAGCATCGCCATCACAATCCCAGACAGAACGCGCATAATTTTTTCACTCTCGAAAGATAAGGAAAAACCCGGAAATAAAAGCAGGCTATTTTACACACATTGCTGGTTTTACCGCACTAGTGAATACATTTATCTGCCAGGCCTGGAAAGCAACAAAAGATAAGCATAAAATCCACAAGTCATTAACCTGGACTGACCAGTACATCGGCTGGCCGAACTCAAATAAAGAAAGGAACTATGTCACACACAACTTTGACCCTCGAGGCCGCCCGCCAGAAAATAGGCGAAATCTTCGTCTATCACATGCCGTTTAACCGTGAATTGGGGCTGGAGCTTCGCCGCTTTGAGGATGACTACGTTGAATTGAGCTTTACTAACCAACCTAAGCTGGTGGGCAATGCCGCCCAGAAAATCCTGCATGGCGGCGTGATCGCTTCCGTACTGGATGTTGCCGCCGGGCTAGCGTGCGTGGGCAGCGTGCTGATGCGTCAGGACCCGCTGATCGAGGAAGAGCTGGCGTCCCGTTTATCGCGCATGGGGACGATCGATCTGCGCGTCGACTATCTGCGCCCAGGCCGCGGCGAGCATTTTGTTGCTTCCGCCAGCGTACTGCGCAGCGGTAATAAAGTGGCGGTGGCACGCGTTGAGCTGCATAACCACGATGGCTTACACATCGCCAGCGCCACCGCCACCTACCTGGTGGGCTAAGGGTGCCAGCCGGTTGTGATCCATACACCACACAATTGTGGGACACGGCCGGTTATCTTCAGTAAAATCACCGCATCTCCTTTTCCCACCCGGTAACCGTCATGGACGCACAACAGACGCGGCAGGGCATTTTCTTTGCTCTGGCCGCCTATTTTATTTGGGGTATCGCCCCCGCCTATTTCAAGCTGATCCAACAGGTCCCTGCCGATGAAATCCTCACCCACCGGGTGATCTGGTCGTTCTTCTTTATGCTGGGGCTGGTGTCATTGGGCCGCAATTGGCCGCAGGTGCGGGCCGCTTGTAAAAACCGCAAGCGGCTACTGCTGCTGGCCGTTACCGCGCTGCTGGTGGGAGGGAACTGGCTGCTGTTTATCTGGGCGGTGAATAACCACCATATGCTGGAGGCCAGCCTGGGCTATTTCATCAATCCACTGGTGAACGTGCTGCTGGGGATGCTGTTCCTGGGCGAGCGTTTCCGCCGTATGCAGTGGGTGGCCGTAGCCTTGGCCTTTACCGGGGTGTTGGTACAGCTGTGGCAGTTTGGTTCGCTGCCGATCATCGGGCTTGGCCTGGCCTTCAGCTTTGCCTTCTACGGCCTGCTGCGCAAGAAGATTGCCATTGATGCACAAACCGGCATGCTGATCGAAACCCTGTGGCTGCTGCCGGTGGCCGCCATCTACCTGTTCCTGATTGCCGATAGCCCAACCAGCCATCTGAGCGCCAACCCCTGGTCGCTGAATTTACTGCTGGTTGCCGCCGGGGTGGTCACCACCGTGCCACTGCTGTTCTTTACCGCAGCGGCCACCCGTCTGCGCCTGTCGACGCTCGGGTTCTTCCAATACCTCGGGCCAACGTTGATGTTCCTGCTGGCAGTCACCTTCTACGGTGAGACCATCGGCCAGGATAAGCTGGTGACCTTTGGCTTTATCTGGGCGGCGTTGGTGTTGTTCCTGTTGGATGCCTTATACCAGCAACGAAAGCTACGTTGATTGTACCGGCTGGGCATGGTTAGAGATGAATCTGGCCATCGCCGGGCCGGTCAGCAAAATAGTAAACAGCCGCAGCGTCTGCATCGCCATCACAAAGGTCATATCAACCCGGCTGCCTGCGGCGATGATCGCCACGGTATCCAATCCGCCGGGGCTGGTGGCCAGATAGGCCGTCAACAGATCGACCGGCAGGAACAGGGTCAACATCCACCCCAGCCCGCTGCAAAACAGCATCAGCGCGACAATCGAGACCACCATCTGCGGCAAGGTGCGCAATGCCAGCAGGAAGATGGCCCGGGTAAAACGCAGCCCGACGCTCCAGCCAATCAGCGTGTAGGCCAGCGCCAGCAGCCATTCGGGCACTTGTAACATCATGGTGCCAGTGGAATGTAATGCCGCCCCCGCGATCATTGGCAACATCAGCGCACCGGAAGGAATGCGCAGGCGCGGTCCTAACCAGGAGCCGATAACGGCTACGGCCAAAGTACCGGCAAAGCGCCAGTCGAGGGCGGGGAACCACTCCAGAGCGGCGCTCCCATGCCCAGCTTCATCTCCCAGGCCGATACGCGCCACGACCGCTGCTGCCGTCGCGACAAACAGCACGCGCAGATACTGCATAAACGCCACCAGCCGCACATCTGCGCCGAAATCTCCCGCCATCGCCACCATCGCCGATGCGCCGCCAGGGGAAGATCCCCAGGCACCGGTAGGGCCAGGCAGACCACTGAAACGCACCAGGCACCAGCCGGAAACGCCGCTCGCCAACAACGTCGCGATCAGCACCAGCAATACCAGCGGCCAATCATCCAACAGGGGGGTAAGAATATTGGGCGAAAGGCTTTGGGCGATCATACAACCCAGGATCGCCTGTGCAGCAATAAATAGGGGGCCAGGGATGCGCACCGAAGCGCCGAGCAGCCCCATCGCGACGCCGACAATCATCGGCCCAAGCAACAAGGCGGCAGGAACATGGAAGGCCTGTAGACCAAACCCCAACACCAGCGAAGCCAGCAGCAGGATCAGCCATTGAATGACGCGTGGAAACTTCTCCATTAAGACGCATGCCTTACGAGCCGATAAGCAGTGGGGATATTCTACCCCGGTTTAACGGGCGAAAGCGGGGATCATTGAAGATAAAATGGGGCGGTGGTGTAGACCACCACCCGAAGCGTACGAGAGCCGGATTTAAAGCCAGTTCTTGCGTTTGAAGTAGAGATAAGGTGCCAGCCCTGCCACGATCATCAGTGCAATCGCCCCCGGGTAGCCGAAGGACCAACGCAGCTCAGGCATAAACTCAAAGTTCATCCCATAGCTTGAGGCCACCAGCGTCGGCGGCAGGAACACTACCGATACCACCGAGAAGATCTTGATGATGCGGTTCTGTTCGATGTTGATAAAGCCCATCGCCGCCTGCATCAGGAAGTTGACCTTCTGGAACAGCGATTCGTTATGCGGCAGCAGGGATTCGATATCGCGCAGCACTTCCCGCGCCTGCTCCAGCTGGCTGGTTGGCAAACGCGCCTTGCGCACCAGGAAATTCAGCGCGCGTTGGGTATCCATCAGACACAGGCGTACCTTCCAGCCGATATCTTCCAGTTCCGCCAGGGTGGAAAGCGCTTCATCATATTCGTCGCCCTGGTGTCCTTCCATAATCACCCGGCTGAGCTTTTCCAGATCGCTGTAGACGTTTTCAATCTCGTCGGCCAACTGCTCAATTTTGGTTTCAAACAGATCCAGCAGCAGCTCGTAGGCGTTGCCGTCCACCATTCTTAGGCTGCGCGCACGCATTCGGTAAAGCCGGAAAGCGGGCAGTTCGCGTTCACGCAGGGTATACAGGCGGCCATCGCGGATGGTGAATGCCACGGTAGAGTTGCCCGCGTGATCTTCGGCGTCTTCGTAGTAGAAAAAGGAGTGGATATGCAGGCCGTCATCGTCTTCGAAGAAACGGGCCGAGGCTTCGATATCATCCAGTTCGGGGCGTGTCGCCAGGCTTTGGCCCAACTCATTTTGCACGCGCTCGCGTTCGCCCTCCTCCGGCTCGACCAGGTCAACCCACAGCGACGAGGTCAAATCATCTGAGTCATCCAACTCCAGACGGGATAAGCGGCTGTTATCTAATTTAAAAGCGCTTAGCATGTGCCAAAACTCCCTAATGGTAACGGGGTAGACAACGCATTGAAGCACAGAAAGCGAGGGAAGTATGCAATACCGGCTCGTTCCAGACCATGAAGAGATCTGACTCGGAGCGACGCTGGGGAGGGTCGCCGACAACCACGAAGGGTATCAGCGCAATGGGATAGCCTTAGAAGTTGTACCTGGTGTCCAGGTCTGTGAGCCAGTATCTACTGGGTGTGTCCAAGGCGTGTGTCCTCATTGATATTCGTGCGCGCATGTTACGCCGAGAAGAAAAAGCCTGTCAACCGGTTAGGGTGGATAATCGCGCAACAATTCAGCACGCTTGAGGCCAGTTTGTAACACTCCCGCAACCTGGACCACGCCTGAAGGAAAACCGCGTCGCGATCTCTGACCGCAGCCACGAATCTTGCTAAGATTAGCGCACAGAAATATTGCGGATTGACGAAATGAAACAGATTACCGCCCACGACTTGACGACCATGAGCGAACAGGCAGCCACACTGCCACGCCTGCGTGCCCACCGTACCTTACATGAAGAGCTGAGCGATACGGTGCAGCGCCTGGCAATTGCCATGGAGCCTGGCACCTATATTCGCCCACACCGCCACCCGCAGACCTGGGAGTTACTCACCCCGCTGCGTGGCCGTTTCGTAGTGTTGCAGTTCAATGACGAAGGCGTGGTCACCCAACGTACCCTGCTAGGCGAAGAAACCAAGGTGCTGGAGATGCCGGCGTTTACCTGGCACGCCGTGCTGTCTGTCGATCCGGGTGGCGTGGTGTTTGAAGTGAAGCAGGGCCCTTATCAGGCGCTCGGCGAGGAAGACTGTATGCACTGGGCTCCACCGGAAGGTGGCGAGGGGATCGAAGCAGTGATGCGCTGGTATGCGACGGCCAAAGTGGGCGATCGTTTCACTCACTAAATTATTGCCCCCTCACCTTCTCCCACAGGGAACCGATCGAGTTGGACTGAAAAAACGGTGATACATCATGGACTTTTGTTGACTCACCTTAGATGAAGGTAAACTCAATTTTTGCTGAGATTATCTTCTTACTTCCAACAGAGCAGGGGCTATCAGCTCCCTCTCCCAAAGGGCGAGGGGACCGATCGAGTTGGACTGAAAAAACGGTGATACATCATGGACTTTTGTTGACTCACCTTAGGTGAAGGTAAACTCAATTTTTGCTGAGATTATCTTCTTGCTTCCAACAGAGCAGGGACTTTGAGCTCCCTCTCCCTGTGGGAGAGGGTTGGGGTGAGGGGATGTTACACCGTTTCCAGCTTGGCGTAGGCTGCTACCAGCCACTTGATGCCTTCACCCTGAAACGCGATCTGCAACCGGCTGTGTTCACCGCTGCCTTCCAGGTTGACGATGGTGCCCTCACCAAATTTGGCATGGCGCACGCGCTGTCCAAGCTTGTAACCAGTGTCGTTTTCACTGATCGGCGTCCCCATCCTGCGGTGGCTTACCGAGCGGGAGACGCTGGCCCGCAGGCGCACCTCTTCCACACAGTCTTCCGGGATCTCACCGATAAAGCGTGATGGCCGGTGATACACCTCTTTACCATACAGGCGGCGGGTTTCCGCATAGGTCAGCGTCAGCTTTTGCATTGCACGGGTCAGGCCAACATAGGCCAGGCGGCGCTCCTCTTCCAGGCGGCCACCTTCGTCCAGCGACATCTGGCTTGGGAACATCCCCTCTTCCATGCCGACGATAAACACCTGGCGGAACTCCAACCCTTTAGCCGAGTGCAGGGTCATCAGTTGCACCGCGTCCTGATAGGCATCTGCCTGCCCTTCCCCCGCTTCCAGCGCGGCATGGGACAGGAAGGCCTGCAACGGCATCAGATCCTGATCTTCATCCTGGTAGCTGTATTGGCGCGTGGCCGTGACCAGTTCCTCAAGGTTTTCGATACGCGCCTGGCCCTTCTCGCCCTTTTCCTGCTCATACATGATGAACAGCCCGGAATCGCGGATCACCCGGTCGGTTTGCACATGCAGTGGCATTTCGGCGGTTTCGTGGGCCAGTGAGTCCACCAGCTCCAGAAAACGCTGCAGGGAGGACGCTGCACGGCCCGCCAGCACCTTATCTTGCAGCAGCGCACGCGTAGCCTGCCACAGCGTCAGTTGGCGGTCTCGTGCCGCCTGGCGCACTACGTCGAGGGTACGATCGCCAATGCCGCGCGTTGGGGTATTCACAACGCGCTCAAAGGCCGCATCATCGTTACGATTGGCGATCAACCGCAGATAGGCCAGGGCATCCTTGATCTCCTGACGTTCGAAGAAGCGCATGCCGCCGTAAATGCGGTATGGCATGGCGGTTTGCAACAAGGCCTCTTCCAGCACACGCGATTGGGCGTTGCTGCGATACAGGATGGCACAGTCGTTCAGCGCGCCGCCGTTGTCCTGCCAGGCCTTGATGCGGTTAACCACAAAGCGGGCTTCATCCAGCTCGTTGAACGCACAGTAAATCGAGATCGGCTCACCTTCGGCACCTTCGGTCCACAGGTTTTTGCCCATGCGCCCGTCGTTATTGGCGATCAGGGTGTTGGCAGCCTTCAGGATGGTGCTGGTCGAACGGTAGTTCTGCTCCAGACGCACCGTTTCCGCACCGGGGAAATCCTTCAGGAAACGCTGGATGTTTTCCACCTGCGCACCACGCCAGCCGTAGATTGACTGGTCATCATCCCCCACGATCATCACGTTGGCCTTCCCCCCGGCCAGCATGTGGATCCAGGCGTACTGGATGCGGTTGGTGTCCTGGAATTCGTCCACCAGGATATTGGTGAAGCGCTCACGATAATGATTGAGGATATGTGGCTTGTTCAGCCATAGCTCATGGGCGCGCAGCAGCAATTCGGCAAAATCGACCAGCCCTGCACGATCGCAAGCCTCTTGATAAGCCTGATAGATCCGTAACCAGGTGGCTTCCACCGGGTTGCCGTAGCTTTCGATATGCTGTGGGCGTAGGCCGTCGTCTTTCTTGCCGTTGATGTACCACATCGCCTGGCGCGGCGGCCATTGCTTCTCGTCAATGTTCAGCGCCCGCACTATACGTTTCAGGAGGCGCAGCTGGTCTTCACTATCCAGGATCTGGAAGTCCTGTGGCAGGTTGGCGTCCATATGATGAGCGCGCAGCAGGCGGTGTGCTAAGCCGTGGAAGGTGCCGATCCACATGCCGCCCTGGCTGGTACCAATCAGGTGTTCGATACGGTGGCGCATCTCTGCCGCCGCCTTGTTGGTGAAGGTCACCGCCATGATGGAGTACGGCGAGCAGTTCTCCACCGCCAGTAGCCAGGCAATGCGATGCACCAGCACCCGGGTTTTGCCGCTGCCTGCACCGGCCAGCACCAACAGGTTGCTGCGTGGCGCAGCCACGGCTTCACGTTGTTTATCATTCATGCTGTCGAGCAGGTCGGAAACGTCCATAGGCACCATTGATTGGTAAAGGGAAAACCCGCTTCCACGCGCTTTCCACTGGGAATTTATACAGAGTTCTGCTGGGATTATAACAATGCTGTCAGCGATGCCAACTGCGAAATCTCAATATGTGGTAGCAGGCGGCTGTCAGCTACCTGCATCAGGCTCCGCTGACGGTCGTTGATCCAACAGG
The DNA here is from genome assembly GCF_047530005.1 of Serratia sp. N21D137. Taxonomy (NCBI): domain Bacteria; kingdom Pseudomonadati; phylum Pseudomonadota; class Gammaproteobacteria; order Enterobacterales; family Yersiniaceae; genus Serratia; species Serratia sp. N21D137. Next base: position 11,687 of record NZ_JBLJAJ010000019.1, on the reverse strand, counting down.
CTTGCAGGCCCGAACGCAGCGCCCCGGCAACGTCGGTGGTCAGGTCATCCCCGACGTGCAGGATTTGTTCCGGTGCCACGCCCAACCTTTCGACCGCCAGTTGATACATATCCTGATACGGCTTGGCGCGGCCATCTGGCCCGGAGCGCAGCACAAACTGGAAGTATTGCTCCAACCCGCACTGGGCCGGATCGGCATTACCATTGGTGATCGCCACCAGCGGATAACGTTGCCCCAGCGCCCGCAAGGTCGCGTGAGTGGCTTCTGGCACATCGATCCGGCTACGCCACAGGGCAAAGTTCTGCATGGCGGCATCGGCACCGATGGACGCTTCAGCATCGCGCAGCCCCTGACGGCTCAACGCCAAGTGGACCGCCCGCCAGCGCCATTGGGTAACGTCGTGGTAAATCTCCGGATCCTGTTCACGCAGTTCCTGCCGCAAACGGTGGAAGTCCGCCGACTGAAAGTGGCTTAATCCCGGATGGTAGTTCTGCAAAAAGGCCACCGACTCATGCTCGGTCTGCTTGATCACCGGGCGGTTGTCATACAGCGTGTCGTCCAGATCGAAAGTCAGCGCGGCCAGTGGGCGTAACGGACGGTAAAAGTGCATCAGGATTTCCCTCGTTTGGCGCGTGGATGCGCGGCATCGTACACGTTCGCCAGATGTTGAAAGTCGAGGTGGGTATAAATTTGCGTGGTAGTCAGGTTGGCGTGCCCCAGCAACTCCTGCACCGCGCGCAGATCGCCGCTCGATTCCAGCATATGGGTGGCAAAAGAGTGGCGCAGCTTGTGCGGATGGATATGGCTGTTGACGCCCTGCTTGACGCCCCACTCGGCAAAACGTTTTTGCACGTTGCGCGCCGAGATGCGCTTGCCCTGATTGGAGAGGAACATGGCATCATCCTGCGGTGCAAACAGATCGCGCAGCGCCAGCCAGTGCTCCAGCCAGGTAACCGCCGTAAGGCCTATCGGCAATTTACGTTCTTTGCTGCCTTTCCCCAGCACCCAGATCTCACCGCCGCCCAGATCGACATGGCGGCAATCCAACCCCACCAGCTCGGCCAGACGCAGCCCGGCCCCGTACATCACTTCCAGCATCGCACGATCGCGAACCGCTAGCGGATCGTTGAGATCGATATTCAGCAGTTGGTTCATTTCGTCGACGTCGATATTCTTCGGCAAATGACGGCCACTGCGCGGCGTGCGGATGCCTTTGGCGGGGTTGGCGCTTATCACACCTTGGCCAACCAGCCAGTCCAGAAAACTGCGTAATGCGGAGAGGCGCAGCGCCAGGCTGGAAGACTGCAATCCGGCGCGCTTACTGCGGGCTGCCAGCTGACGCACTCTGGCGGCATCCAGCATCGGCCATTCGCTGATGCCCAGCTCGATTGCCATGGCGATCAACGCCTGCAGCTGGCGCGAATAGCTGATCTGAGTCAGTGGGCTGAGTTGCCGCTCCACCTTTAAATAACGCAGGAAAGCGTCCACCGGCGGTTGCAGGTTGGCCGCTACGCCGGTCATGCGCGTTCTATCCAGCGTTCCAACAGTTTTGGCAACATACGCGCCAACTGGCCGAGCATCACGGTACCCATCCCCTGTTGATAATGTTGAGTATCGCGGCTGCTGAAGATCACCATGCCAAGATCGCCCTGATCCCCCAGCAATGACAGCGCCACGGAGCCAACCTGTTTGGCCTGCGGCAGCAACAGCAGCAGTTCTGGGCCATTGAGGTTGCCGAGGTAGTGATAGCGATCGCCCAGGCGTTGAATACGCAGCGGCTCAAACGCCGAGCGCGTCAGGCCAAGATGGGTGAAATCCGACGGTGCGCCAATATTCCAGCGATCGGCAAACAGGCGGATATTCGCCCCTGCCAGCCCAAACCCGCGCGCCCAACGCTGCAAGCGGTTGAGCATATCCTGCAGGCTGCTGGCGGTGGCCAGGTCAGCCTGTAGATGCAGCAGGCGGCCAAACAGCGATTCGTTGGCACTGGCCTGCTCCATCAACAAGGTGATCTCTTCTTCCAACTGGGTGATCTGGTTGCGCTGACGCGCCAGATGCCACTCCACCAAAGATACCGTGCCCCGCACCGGGTGAGGCACTCGCATCTGTTCAACCAGCCGTGCATTGCGCATAAAGAAGTCCGGATTCTGCATCAGAAATTGCATCACCGTGTCATCATCAAGCTCAACGCCCATGGCTATCCGATCGTCAACCTGCTTCATAAGTGAATAAATCCGTCATAAACATGGGTGGCCGGGCCGGTCATGAATAACGGCTCCCCTGGCCCCTTCCAGCGAATATGCAGGCTACCGCCAGGCAGTTCGACATGCACCTCTTCCGCCAGTAGCTCTTGTTGAATGCCCACCGCCACGGCAGCACAGGCACCACTGCCACAGGCCTGCGTTTCACCGGCACCACGCTCATAAACCCGCAGTTTGATGTGCTCACGGTTCACAACCTGCATAAAGCCGATGTTGGCACGTTCCGGGAAGCGATCGTGTCCTTCCAGCACCGGTCCCAACAGCTCCACCTTGGCCGTTTTCACGTCGTCCACCTGCAACACACAGTGTGGGTTACCCATTGAGACTACGCCGCACAGCACCGTATGTTCCGCCGCGCGCATAATGTAGGTCTTTTCCGCTTTGGTGGCGCGAAACGGCACGATCTGCGGATCGAAATTCGGTTCACCCATATTGACGCACACCAGGTCATCATCGGTAACGCTCAGGATCATACGCCCGGTCTGGGTGCTGACGCGGATATCACGTTTGTTGGTCAAGCCTTTCAAGCGCACAAAGCGGGCAAAACAGCGGGCGCCGTTGCCACACTGGGCCACTTCGCTACCGTCAGCATTGAAAATACGGTAATGGAAATCGAGTTCGGGATCGTACGGCGGTTCTACCACCAGCATCTGGTCAAAACCCACGCCCAAATGCCGGTCGGCCAGACGGCGGATCAGCTCAGGTGAAAAATAGACGTTCTGTGTAACGGCATCGACCACCATAAAGTCGTTGCCTAAACCGTGCATTTTGGAGAACTGCATATCATACTCCGCTATCTGGACGACGTACCGTCTGATATTTATGGTGGCATCAACCACCATAAAGGCTCATTACTGATTGCTCATCGACGGTTGCTGCTGAGTGCCAGCGGGTTCTTGTTGGTTTTTGCTAACGGTGCCAGCACTGGTTACCGGTTGCTCTGCCGGTTTGTCCTGCGGTGGAAAATACAGCGGGCCCTTCAGGCCACAGCCAGAGAGCCCAGCCAGCAAAACGGCCATCAGCGCATAGCGTAGTTGTTTTTTCATTTGCATTAATGCCTGTAATTCATGCGTCCAAGCTCACTATAATCGCAGGTGGATCATGAAAAGCAATAGGAATCGAATATGAACGATAGCGAGTTTCACCAGTTGGCCGACCAACTGATGCTGAATATTGAACAGACCCTGGACGATTTTGATGGTGATGCGGATATCGATTACGAAACTAACGGCGGGGTGATGACGCTAAGCTTCGAAAACGGCAGCAAGATTGTGATCAACCGTCAGGAGCCGTTGCACCAGGTGTGGCTGGCCACCAAGGCCGGTGGCTATCACTTTAGCTATCGTGACGAGAGCTGGCATTGCGATCGCAGCGGCCGGGAATTTTATGAGTTGCTGAGTGAGGCGGCCAGCACACAGTCCGGCGAGACGGTCAGTTTTAGCTGAGTTTTGCAGAGGGGCGCAAGCAATGAACTGCGCCCTCAAGCATTAATGCAGCTGGAACTGTTGCTTCAGAGGCTGTGCGGCATTGCCGTCGGCGACCGAGATACACAGGTTCGACAGCGCATTGCTGCGGAATGGGATCACCTGGGTACGGCCATCGATATGCACAATCTGATAGAACTGCGGCAGGTTGAAGTTGATAAAGCTGGAGCCGTAGGTAAAGCGATCGTGTGAGGAGGAATAGAAGCGGCTGACGTCGCGCACCAACTCCTCTTTGCTCCCTTCACAATGGTGATAAACCTCAACCCGGTTCGACTCATCCAGAATGTAAATGTTGAAGCCTTTATCATCCGTGGTGTCTTCAAAGAAGAACTGGATGATCCCCTCGCTGGCAAAACCATCAACCACCGGTGGCAAATGCACCTGATCGGTTTCCACCTTGATCGACAGGCCATGCAGTTTGTTGTTGGAGATCGCCCCGTAGAACTCCACGGCGTTTTCCAGCTTCTGCACCGACACGCTCAGGCGTTCGAAGAACAGGCCCCAGGTTTGCCCGGCCACACGCACCGCTTTAAACCGGCCCGGCTCCAGGCGAGTGCTGGAAAGACGCAGCTCGATACACTCGGAAACCAGTTGTTGAATGCGGGTACGGATCAGGCCACGTAAGTGCTGGCTGTAACAGAACACCTCCACCGATTCCGGCGGTGCCGCATCCTGATGCATCTTGCCCAGAATGGTCTTCAACGCTTCAAGCACCGACTGCTCACCGCTGAAATGCAGGGTACGCACTTCGTTCCATGAGTTGCGATACAGCAGATCGATACTGCCAACCAGGCATTGTTGCTGCTGGCCAAAGCTGAACACGTCCAGCTTACGGAAATCGAAATGCACCACCTGATTACGGAAAGCCGCCGTCGGGTCGTTTTCCAGGTTGACGATAATCGCCAGATGGCGGATTTCGCACGGGCTGTAGAGCGCTTTCGGCGTCGGAGCGGCCAAGCGCAGCGGGAAATGGTGCGACACGTCGGTAACCAATTCCTGCAGTTTGGCGGTGTCGCAGATATTGCCACTCTTGATATGCAAGCGGGTGCGCGAAGTGAGCAGGCCGTTGAAATAGGCCCAGGCCACCAGCTTGTTGAGATAGCGGTTATATTCCAGCGGCTGATGGCTGACGATCGAGCTCATCTCCGGTGCCTGGTTATACAGATACCAGCCGGTGCGGTTGGCGCGGCCAATCGGCACGTGAATAAAGGTCAGGTCGTTTTCTGACAGGTCGGGTGAAATCTGCGGGTTCACCAGCGTCACCTTACCCGGCAGTGCCTCAAAGGCCGCGTACAGTTTACGGGTCAACACTCCGATATCCTGCGGGCTGGCACTGACGCTGAGGTTGTTGCGGCGAGCGAAGCGGATCAGGTTGCGATAGCTTTGCATCATCGCATCCAGCAGTTCGTTGTGGGCTTCGCGCACCCGTTCGATCTTCCAGTTAGCCCGATTATCGAGGATCTCCAACCGCTCTTCGTCCCAGCCCCACTCACTGACCAGTTGGCTGAGGATTTCCCGCCGCCAGCCGATAGTGGCGTTGTTGGACTGCGACAGCTTCTCGCAGACCTTCAGATAGAAGCAGCGGCGAACCAGGTCAAGGCGGGTGGTATCGTTGATTTCAGTCAGATAGTGGGTGACGCGCTCCAGCATCATGCAATAGGCATCAAGGCCAAAGCAGACGATCTCCCCCTGGTGCAGACGATGTTTGATCCCCATCGCCAGCAACTGAGTTTTCGGATATTCCCATGAATAGGCTTCAAGCAGCAGCGTTTTCAGCACCGCCTTGTAGGGCGAATCAATGCTCTTATACAGCTGCCACAGGCTGGCACCGAAGTACTCTTCAGCGGAGAGCGTGCTCAATCCGCCGAGATCCAGCCACTCATTCGGGGTTAGTACCCCCTGGGAATAGAGCGAAAGCACATATTCATCGTAATGCGCTTCCTCTTCGCCCGGCACCATGTTCCACAGGATACGTTTCCCTGCCAGACGCACGGCCGTGCGGTAGAACTCATCGAGCAACAGAATATGTTGGGTCGAGCCGCAGTCTTCTCCGCCCAGGCTGCCGCTTTCGTTATGGCGGAAACGGTTTTCGTCGATCAGGAAGAAGCTGACTTCCACCCCCATCGAGGCCGCCCATTTCTCCAGCAGGCTGCATTTTTGCTGCAGGCGGCTGCGTTCTTCGTTGTCTAGCCAAGATTGGTGGCAGACCCAGATATCCAGATCCGAAGTGCAGCTCTGGCCGATCGAGGAGGTGCTGCCCATGGAATAAAGCGCCGTAATCGGCAGTTCACCCGTGGCCATTTTTTCAAACGGGCTACCCCATTTGTCTTCTAGATCATTGAGATAGGCTTGTTGGGTTTCATCAGGCGTGTAGATACAGATGCCATGGGGAACGTTACCGTTGAGGTAGCCCGGCATCAGTGGATGATGGTGGTGCAATAAGGTAGGCAGCAGACTGTAGACCCGTTGGAACGCGGGCTTCATGGCCGCCAGGGCACGATCGACACGTAGTTGGTTGATCGCATCCAGTCTTTGTTTCAGTGTCTCGATGTAGAGGTACAAGACGTCTCGCCTGATTATCCCGATGCTTGAAAAAAACCCGTATTCCCGCTGCGTCTTTAGTTTAGAAGAATTTTTGACGACTTATTGCTGGAAACGTGATCAATCTAACACCTTGCTGATTGACCGTAAAGGAGGTAAAGCGACACACTTATCCTAGCACTTCTATAAATGATTTACCCGCAGTGTGAACTGCCGCCAACTTCTCCTCACGCCCCTTTGATTCCGTTGTCCTTTCTCCGCCTGTGGCTTCTTGCACTGACAGTTTTGATCCTCAGTGGTAGGATGGACGGCGAATTATAAAAACGGTAACCAGCATGTTAGACAAAATTATTCGAATTGCCACCCGTCAGAGCCCACTTGCCCTATGGCAAGCACACTATGTTCAGCAGCGTCTGATGGCTAGCCACCCTGGCCTGCAGGTGGAACTGGTGCCTATGGTCACGCGCGGCGACATCATTCTGGATACGCCGCTGGCCAAGGTTGGCGGTAAGGGCCTGTTCGTCAAAGAACTTGAGCTGGCTCTGCTGGAAGGCCGGGCAGACATTGCCGTGCACTCGATGAAAGACGTCCCCGTCGACTTCCCCGCAGGCTTGGGGCTGGTCACCATCTGTGAACGTGACGACCCGCGTGACGCTTTCGTCTCCAATAACTTTGCCTCGCTCGATCAACTGCCGCTAGGCAGCGTGGTCGGTACCTCCAGCCTGCGCCGTCAATGCCAGCTGCGTCGCCGTCGCCCGGATCTGATCGTGCGCGATCTGCGTGGCAACGTCGGCACAAGGTTGGGTAAACTGGATAACGGCGATTACGACGCCATTATTCTGGCCGTGGCCGGGCTAAAACGTCTGGGTCTGGAACAGCGTATCCGCTGCCCGCTGAGCGCGGAAGAATCCTTGCCCGCCGTCGGCCAGGGCGCAGTCGGTATCGAGTGCCGCCTTGACGATGACGTCACCCGAGCTTTGCTGGCCCCTCTCAACCATCGCGAAACCGAAATTCGTGTCCGCGCAGAACGGGCGATGAACACCCGCCTGGAAGGGGGCTGCCAGGTTCCCATCGGCAGCTATGCCGAACTGACAGGCGATGAGCTGTGGTTACGTGCGCTGGTCGGTGCCCCCGACGGCAGCCAGATGGTCTGCGGTGAACGCCGTGGCCCGTCGGCACAGGCTGAGCAAATGGGTATAGAACTGGCAGAAGAACTGTTGGCTGCCGGTGCCCGTGAGATCCTGCATGACGTTTATCAGGGAAATCCTCCGGCATGACCATTCTGGTAACCCGCCCTTCTCCCGCCGGGGAACAACTGGTGAGCCGCCTGCGCGCACTTGGCCGGGTTGCCTTTCACGCGCCGCTGATCGACTTCGCCCCCGGTAACGATCTTGTCCGCTTACCTCAGGGGCTGGCAGAGTTGCAGGCGGGCGATCTGGTGTTTGCCCTGTCGCAGCACGCCGTCAGCTATGCCAGTTCGGTCATCAATCGTGCCGGGCTTCAATGGCCTGGCCAGTTATCCTATTATGCTATTGGCCGCACCACCGCACTGGCAATGCATCGCATCAGCAGCCTGCCGGTAGACTATCCGCGTGAACGTGAAATCAGCGAAATGCTTTTGCTGCTACCCGCGTTGCAACAGCTCACCGGTAAACGAGCGTTGGTCATGCGAGGTAACGGCGGCCGCGAGCTGCTAGGCGAGACGCTGGCTGAGCGAGGGGCAGTGGTAAGCTATTATGAATGTTATCAACGCAGCCCGGTGCATTATGATGGCAGTGAGCAAAGTGCCCATTGGCAACGCGCCGGTATCGATACGCTGGTAGTGACCAGCGGTGAAATGTTACAACAGCTCTATACTTTAGTTCCTGATTACTATCGCTCTTCCTGGCTGTTACGTTGCCGCCTGATAGTGGTCAGTGAACGTCTTGCTACCCTTGCCCAGGAGCTGGGTTGGAGCACGATTCGGGTAGCTGAAAACGCAGATAATGACGCGCTGATCCGCGCGCTACAATAACCTGACTATGGGATGTGCCACTATGACGGAACAAAACACTCCATCCGCCGCGGTTGAAGAATCAAACCCAGCGGTTGAGAGCCCCCAGCAGCCAGCCGCTGACCACCGGAAAGGCAAGAACACCGGCCCGGTATTAGGTGCGATTGCCATCGTGCTCGTCATCGCTCTGGGTGCTGGCGGCTATTATCACACGCACCAGCAGGCGCAGACATTGATTGCCGCCAACCAGGCTTTACAACAACAGTTGGCAGAACTGAAGCAGAGCCAGCAGCAGGGAAAGAGCGCACTGGAAGGCTTGCTGCAACAGCAGGGTAAAACGCTGGAGGCCACCGATCGCGAGCAAACTTCGCTGGTGCGTCAGCTCAATGAACTGCAAGATAAGGTTGCCACCATTTCCGGCAGCGATGCCAAAACCTGGCTGCTGGCACAGGCGGACTTCCTGGTGAAAATGGCAGGCCGTAAACTGTGGAGCGATCAGGATGTCACCACCGCGGCTGCGCTGCTGAAAAGCGCCGACGCCAGCCTGGCAGAGATGAACGATCCGAGCCTGATCGATATTCGCCGCGCCATCACCGAAGATGTCGGTACCCTTTCCGCCGTGGCGCAGATAGATTTTGACGGCATCATCCTGAAGGTCAACCAGCTGTCCAATCAGGTCGACGACCTGCGTCTGGCGGATAACAACCGTGATGAACGGCCAATGGATGAAGACGACGGCGAGCTGTCCAGTTCGTTGAGCGAATGGCGTCAAAACCTGACCAAGAGCTGGCACAACTTTATGGCGGACTTTATTACCGTCCGCCGTCGCGATAGCAGTGCCGAACCGCTGCTGGCGCCGAATCAGGATGTCTACCTGCGTGAGAATATCCGTTCGCGCCTGCTGGTTGCCGCACAGGCTATCCCTCGCCATCAGAACGAAGTGTATAAACAGTCGCTGGAAACGGTTTCGACCTGGGTACGCGCCTACTTCGATACCACCGATCCGGCTACCAAGGCGTTCCTGGAAGAGTTGGACAACCTGAGCCAGCAATCGATCTCCATGGACGTACCGGGCCAGCTGAAAAGCCAGCCGATGCTGGAAAAACTGATGCAGACCCGGGTGCGTAATCTGTTGGCCCAGGCCCCTGCCACTCACCAGGAGGGATAAGCCATGTTACGCGTGTTATTCCTGTTTCTGGTGCTGATTGCCAGCCTGGTGCTGGGGCCGATGCTGGCCGGGCACCAAGGCTATGTGCTGATCCAGACCGACAATTACAACGTCGAAACCAGCGTCACCGGTCTGGTGATTATGGCGGTGCTGCTGTTCCTGGCGCTGTTTGTCATCGAATGGATCCTGCGCCGCGTCTTCCGCACTGGCGCGCGCACCCGTGGCTGGTTCCTTGGCCGCAAACGCAGCCGCGCCCGTAAACAAACCAAAGCGGCGCTGATCAAACTGGCGGAAGGGGATTACAAGCAGGTAGAGAAACTGCTGACCCGCAATGCCGATCATGCCGAGCAACCGGTGGTGAACTACCTGCTGGCGGCGGAAGCTGCGCAGCAACGTGGCGATGGCTTCCGCACCAATCAGTATCTGGAGCGTGCCGCAGAGGCTGCCGATACCGATCAGTTGCCGGTAGACATTACCCGCGTGCGTATTCAGTTAGCTCAGGGTGAAGCCCATGCGGCACGGCACGGCGTCGATAGCTTGCTGAATCAGGCACCGCGTCACCCGGAAGTGCTGCGGCTGGCGGAGCAGGCCTATCTGCGCACCGGAGCTTATGCCTCACTGCTGGAAATTCTGCCTTCGATGAGCAAAATCAACCTGCACAGCGAAGAAGAGCTACAGGCTTTACAGCAACAGGCCTATATCGGCCTGATGAATCAGGCCATGGTCGATGAAGGCAGTGAAGGATTAAAACGCTGGTGGAAAGATCAGAGCCGTAAAATCCGCCACGAAATCCCGCTACAGGTAGCGATGGTGGAACATCTTATTGAGTGTAATGACCATGAACTGGCACAAAGCATTGTGCTGGACGGTCTGAAGCGCCAATACGACGAACGGTTGGTGTTGTTGATCCCACGTATCAAGTCTGGCAACCCGGAACAGTTGGAAAAAGCGTTACGCCAACAGATCAAGCAGCATGGCGCGACGCCGTTGCTTAACAGCACGCTGGGTCAGTTACTGATGAAGCACGGTGAATGGCAGCAAGCCAGTGATGCGTTCCATGCAGCACTGCAACAGCGGCCAGATGCCTACGACTACGCCTGGTTGGCAGATGCGTTGGATAAGCTGCACCGCAGCGACGAAGCCACACAGATGCGCCGTGAAGGGCTGATGTTAACGCTTAAGCAAAACGGCGAGTAACCTCCCCGGTTGGCTTGTCAGGGCTCAGCATGCCGTGCTGGGCCCTTTTTTTGCCTGAAACTTTCCTTGGGGCAAAAAAAAACACTTGCCGCGAGACAAGTGTATAAAAGAAGCAATCAGGTCTAGGACAACTGGGGTGGTGCCTCACTCAACGTTTTGCCCGGAGTGTGATGAAGCCGTTGCAAGCAACCCTTTCATCGTTCAGGTGGGCAATAGGCACCCTAAAATCGGCTCTGCATCATTCCTGGGTTTATGAGGCCTAAGGCGAACATAAGAAGTGGAATGAGCATCTACGATAGAGATATTGCACTTGGCGTGCCAACTTTTGACTACTGAGTGCCAACAAACAAAAAATAAAATCATCATATTGAATTTAAACGATTTAAAATTATCTTCATTAACCCCTCTGATTTTTCCCGCCTGTTCGCCGCTATTTGCCCCTCTACAGATCCTGTCGCCTTAAAACGACGGGTTAATGAGAAGTCTTTTTTATTGATTAAAATCATTAGGTTAAATGTCTCAAACTGACGACAACAGGCATGCCCATAAAGGACAAAAGGAGGCAGGTTGAAATTTCGCAGGGTTTGCCAAGATAAAGCCGCTCGATAAAACGACTCGCGATAAAATAAAACGCTGGTTTAATATTTTTGTGAGGTACATCACAAAATACTTGATCGATTTGGCGGCCAGGTGTAGCCTATTTGTGTGACGTGAATCACACTATTAATAACTCTCTGGGGACTGCCACTATGAAACTGATTAACAAAATCATCACCGTTTTCAAAAACGTAGACTTCTCATTCGGCACCATCAATCTCTGATTACCGACGTAATGCCTGCCTGAAATAAAACGACTGTTATCTGGGGCAAGAACGGCATGATGCCGATATGCTCCAGAAGTCGTTGCATTGTTTATCTGTTAGCGCCGATGTAAAAATGACCCACATGCCAATGTAAAATGGACCCACCATGGGTAAAACTGGCAGTTTTAAGCGAGCTGCCGATGCTAACATTGGAGTTAAGAGTGGAGATTGCTGTTCTTC
>NZ_JBLJAJ010000018.1:0-110863 GCF_047530005.1 Serratia sp. N21D137 | reverse complement strand
CCCCCATGCGTATATAGCGCCGGATAGTCTGGCGGGAACACCCCAAATGACGGGCAATAGCACGGATGGACATGCCTTGCCGACGAAGAACAGCAATCTCCACTCTTAACTCCAATGTTAGCATCGGCAGCTCGCTTAAAACTGCCAGTTTTACCCATGGTGGGTCCATTTTACATTGGCATGTGGGTCATTTTTACATCGGCGCTAACAGCTCTGTTCCGGATAGGTGAAAGTCACCACAAATCCTATGGACGAAGATTGACTCATAAATCACCTCTTGGTATATGGATAGCCTGAGAATAGACCAAAAAAGTTATGCAGGTATCCTTACCAGTTGTATATGCTACGCAACTCATTGAAAGGAGTGAGGGATTCTGTGAAAACAAAAATAGGTTGCCTGATGGCAATCGTACTATTAGCCGGTTGTGCGAAAGATCCGCAAACAACCGGCAACCAGGCAGGCAGTGGCACTTCGGGCGGTTGGCTCAAAACCCCACCGCAAACACCAAGCAACCGTACCGGGACACCGGTCGCTTATAACGATTATATCCGTCAGGCTGCCAGCAACTATGGCGTCGACGAAACGCTGATTAAGGCGATCATTCAGGTGGAGTCCGGGTTTAACCCGAACGTGGTCAGCACCTCGAATGCCGTGGGGCTCATGCAGCTGAAAGCCTCAACCGCTGGACGCGATGCTTACCGTATGAAGGGAAAGAACGGGCAGCCAAGTTCACGTGAGTTGAAGGATCCGGCGGTCAATATTGATCTGGGAACAGCCTATATCAATATTCTTCAAAGCCAGCAGCTAGCCGGGATCACCAATCCACAAACGTTACGCTATGCCACCATCGTTTCCTATGTGAACGGGGCAGGCGCGATGTTACGGACCTTCTCATCGGATAAACGTGTGGCGGTAAACCGCATCAATCAGATGAGCCCGGACGAGTTTTATCAGCATATCCAGAAGAAACACCCGGCACCGCAAGCGCCGCGTTACTTGTGGAAGGTTACCAATGCTTATCAAGCGATGGCTGACTAGCCTCAGATTGCCTACAGCCGGCCCCAATAAAGGGCCGGTTTTGCTATTTCTTGCCGGTAAAAATGTGCTCTGCATCCCATTTCCGTTGTTCTCCCGCCTTTTGAACTAAAAAACCGCACAAATTGTTAATTTTACATTAACAAAGAAAACTTTACGCTCAATCAAATAGTTACCGGTAACATTGCTGCCAAAGCTCACATTCTGACCTTCAAAAAATAAACAATTACGTAACAATATATGTTTAAACTCCGTATGGAACGCGAGGTTGAGGTTAAATAGTTGTGATTTTTTTTGGAAGGAATGTGCTATGTCGAACGATAAAACCAACAACTCCCGGCGTGATTTCTTGCTGAAGTCGATGACGCTGATCCCTGCAGCCGTTATCGGTGGCAGCGGTGTGAGTGCCCTGACGGCGCCCACACCCGTGCTTGCCGCTAGCGACACCCCCAAGCAGGCTGACTATCAACCAACCTTCTTTACCCCCGAAGAGTGGGCCTTTGTCCAGGCGGCGGTCGCGCGTTTGATCCCTGCGGACGAGCGCGGCCCGGGCGCTTTGGAAGCAGGCGTGCCGGAGTTTATCGATCGACAGATGAATACGCCTTATGCCACGGGTTCAATCTGGTACATGCAAGGGCCGTTCAATCCCGATGTTGCACCGGAAATGGGTTATCAACTGCCGTTGGTGCCGAAACAGATTTATAACCTGGGTATCAGCGACGCGGATGCCTACAGCAAGAAAACGGCAGGTAAAGTATTCGCCGAGCTGGATGGCGCACAACAGGATGCGCTGTTGCAGAAGTTTGAATCCGGTGAGGCCGAGTTTGCGCAACTGCCTGCCAAGCTGTTCTTCTCTTACCTATTGCAAAACACCCGTGAAGGGTTTTTCAGCGATCCAATCCATGGCGGTAACAAAGAAATGGTGGGATGGAAGCTGATTAATTTTCCGGGTGCGCGCGCCGACTTTATGGACTGGGTTGAGCGAGGGGAACGTTATCCCTTCCCACCGGTATCGATTCGTGGGGAGAGAGGGTAATTATGGCAACGGTAATGAAGAAGCAGGATGTGGTGATCGTCGGTTTTGGTTGGGTTGGTGCCATTATGGCCAAGGAGTTGACTGAGGCCGGGCTGAACGTGGTGGCGCTTGAGCGTGGTCCGATGCGCGATACCTACCCAGACGGTTCCTACCCGCAGGTGATCGATGAACTAACCTATAATATCCGCCGCAAGTTGTTCCAGGACCTTTCTAAAAGTACGGTGACCATCCGTCACAACACCAGCCAAACCGCAGTGCCTTATCGCCAGTTGGCGGCTTTCCTGCCGGGCACTGGCGTTGGCGGAGCTGGGCTACACTGGTCTGGCGTGCATTTCCGTATCGATCCTATCGAGCTGCGTATGCGCAGCCATTATGAAGAGCGCTACGGTAAAAGCTTTATTCCAAAAGACATGACGATCCAGGATTTTGGGGTGAGCTACGACGAGCTGGAGCCGTTCTTTGATAAGGCCGAGAAGGTATTCGGTACCTCCGGTACTGCCTGGTCGGTGAAGGGGCAGTTGGTGGGTAAAGACAAAGGCGGAAACCCCTTTGCACCAGACCGTTCTGACCATTTCCCACTGCCAGCGCAGAAGAACACCTTCTCCGCGCAGCTGTTTGAAAAGGCGGCGCGTGAGGTGGGTTATCACCCTTACAATCTGCCCTCTGCCAATACCTCAGATTCCTATACCAACCCCTATGGCGCGCAGATGGGTCCTTGCAACTTCTGCGGTTACTGCAGCGGTTATGCCTGCTACATGTATTCCAAGGCCTCGCCAAACGTCAATATCTTGCCAGCACTGCGCATGGAGAAGCGCTTTGAGCTGCGCACTAACGCCAACGTGCTGAAGGTTAACCTGACCGCCGACAAAAGCCGGGCGACCGGGGTGAACTATATCGATGCCCAGGGGCGCGAGATTGAACAACCTGCCGATCTGGTGATCCTCGGGGCCTTCCAGTTCCACAATGTGCACCTGATGCTGCTCTCCGGCATTGGCAAACCTTACGATCCACAGACCGGTGAAGGGGTGGTTGGGCGTAATTTTGCCTACCAGAACATGACTACTATCAAGGCGTTCTTTGATAAGGACGTCCATACCAACCCGTTTATTGGCGCGGGCGGTAACGGCGTCGGCGTGGATGATTTCAACGCGGATAACTTTGACCACGGCAAAGAGGGCTTTGTCGGTGGCTCACCGTTCTGGGTCAACCAGGCGGGTACCAAACCGATCTCCGGCCTGCCAACGCCTCCTGGTACTCCAGCCTGGGGCAGCAAGTGGAAAGCCGCGGTGGCGGATGCCTATACGCACCATGTCTCTATGGATGCGCATGGCGCGCACCAGTCCTATCGTAGCAACTACCTCGATCTCGATCCGACCTACAAGAACGTCTTTGGCCAACCGCTGCTACGCATGACCTTCGACTGGCAGGAAAACGACATCAAGATGGCGCAGTTTATGTTCAACAAGATGGCCCCGATCGCCAAGGCGATGAACCCGAAACTGATTTCCGGCAGCCCGAAAAACGCCAACAGCCATTTCGATACCACCAGCTACCAAACTACGCACATGAACGGCGGAGCGGTGATGGGAGAAGATCCCGAGACCAGCGCGGTAAACCGTTATCTGCAAAGCTGGGACGTGCATAACGTGTTCTCGATAGGCGCATCGGCCTTCCCGCAGGGGCTGGGCTACAACCCGACCGGCACCGTTGCCGCGTTGGCCTATTGGTCTGCCCGCGCCATTCGCGAGCAGTATCTGAAAAACCCAGGCCCATTGGTGCAGGCATGAGGATGCAAGTGATGAAAGCTTTGGTTCCCGCACTGGTACTCAGTGCACTGAGTTTTTCCGTTTTGGCGCAGGACGCGGCGGTCAGCAGCGAATTGCTCAAACGTGGTGAATATCTAGCACGTGCCGGTGACTGTGTGGCCTGCCACACCAATGGTAAAAACGGTGTGCCCTTTGCTGGTGGTTTGGCGATGGAAACGCCGATTGGCACTATCTATTCCACCAACATCACCCCGGACAAAACCACCGGCATTGGCGATTACAGTTTTGCAGATTTCGACAATGCGGTACGCAAAGGCGTCGCCAAGAGCGGCAGCACCCTGTACCCGGCGATGCCTTATCCTTCGTTTGCGCTGGTGAAAGAGGAGGATATGCGTGCCATGTATGCCTATTTCATGCACGGCGTGCAACCAGTCGAACAAGCGAACCAAGACTCCGATATTCCCTGGCCGCTGTCCATGCGTTGGCCACTGCACATCTGGCGTTCGATGTTTGCACCAACACCGGCTGATTTTGCGGCCAACGCCAACGCCGATCCGGTTATCGAACGTGGCCGCTATCTGGTCGAAGGGCTTGGGCACTGCGGGGCATGCCATACGCCGCGCAGCCTGACCATGCAAGAGAAGGCGTTGAGCAACACGGAAGGGGATGACTACCTGTCTGGCAGTAACGCGCCGATCGACGGTTGGGTAGCATCCAGCCTGCGTGGCGATAATAAAGATGGCTTAGGCACCTGGAGCGAGAGCGAACTGACCGAGTTCCTGAAAACCGGCCGCAACGATAAGTCGGTGGTATTTGGGGGCATGAGCGACGTGGTCGAACATAGCCTGCAATATCTCAGCGATGAGGATTTGACCGCGATCGCCCGCTATCTGAAAACCTTGCCGCCGAAAGACGGTAAACAGCAGGCCGCTCCGGTTGAAGACAGCGTCGCCAAAGATTTGTGGCGTGGTAACGACAGCAAGCCCGGAGCCGCGCTGTACGTCGATAACTGTGCCGCTTGCCACCGTACCGATGGTGTTGGTTACAAGCGTGCCTTCCCGGCGCTGAAGGGCAACCCGGTGGTGCAGACCGAAGACGGGACCTCGCTGATCCACATTGTGCTGGTCGGCAATACCACGCCAGCAGTGAAGGGGGCGGTTTCCAACCTCACCATGCCACCGTTTGGCTGGCGGTTGAACGACCAGCAGGTAGCGGACGTGGTGAACTTTATCCGCTCCAGCTGGGGTAATAACGCCAAAGCCATCAGTGCTTCCGATGTAGCTGACGTGCGTAAGGATCGTTCAATTATCCGCGATGAGAAGGCGATGGGCAGTTCTACTGTCCCAGAGCCAGCGCCTGTGGGTGTCAAGTAATCCTCACAAGGGCCTCGTTCGAGGCCCTTTATTTATCTCAACTATCCTTAAATAAGTTAGAGTTGCTAATCATTTCATGGTGTGTGATTTTTAATCACTTTTAACAGCCCATTCCTGGGTCTTTAGACTATTTGACCTGAGATTTTTACCTTTCTGCGAGATATTGCACTTCATATTTGTTCTATGTCACTGTTATTGGTTGAGTTGTTCTAATTTTATTTATTGGTGAATAAAAATTTCATTAATGTTATTAATGTTAATCGCAAGGGAGCGTTGAAACCAAAGGGAGGCTATGGGCGTGATGGTAATAGTTTTATTAATTGTGGTGTACGTTTCCATCGCTTTTGAGGTTGATAGACGTAAGCGTATCTGTATTAGTCTTGGTCGAAAATATACCTACAGAAAGCGCATCAAGTTCAAAAGGAAATGTGCGAGGTTAATCGATACGCTGCTTTTCCGAACATGATGCGTTGCGGTTTGCCATCTTTGGCAAAAAAGCAGATTTCATCAGGTGAGATGCCCTGGAAAAGTGGGGCATTTTAGATAGATGACCAAGTAGCCACAGCTATTTGGCACCGTCAATGCCTGTTAACAGTCTGCACCGTTATCCATCTCGTCAACATGTCGATCTACATCCCGTGAGCAGACCCACGCTTTTGTGATCCTGACGATACAAAGTGTCAAATCCACTGTATGCATTCAAGGGCGGCTTTAGTATGGTCTTGGTTTGAGCATTAGCCAAAGGACATTGCCATGGAAAAAATCGACCTGCATATGCATTCCAACTACAGCGATGATGCAGACTTCCCGGTTGAGACGCTGATTGCACGCTGCCTGGCCAACGGCATCAGTACGTTGGCGGTGACCGACCATAATAATGCCAATTCGGTGCCGGAAGCCAAGGCGCTGGCATCGTCCAGCCTCAATGTCCTGTCTGGTATCGAGATCGACTGCACCTTCGCTGGGCGCAACTTCCACCTGTTGGGCTACGGGTTTACCCCCAGCAATGACTTTGTTGAAATCTATAACAATTTCAGCAGCATTCAACGGGAACTGACGCCGCAGAAGTTTGCCAAGCTGCGTGGGTTGAAATTCCATCTGGATGAGCAACGCCTAGAGCAGGTATGCGGTGGCGCTATCCCGCAGGAAGAGCAGATGGGCGAGGTGATACTCGACGATCCACGTAATGATGGGCATCCATTGCTGATGCCTTATCGACCCGGGGGGGAAAGGGCCGATATGCCACTAATCAACTTCTACTGGGACTTCTTTGGACCAGGGAAGGTGTGCTATATGCCAGTCACCTATCCCGCCATGAACCGCATGGTGGAGGTGATCCGCCATAATGGGGGAATACCGATCCTGGCGCATATCGGTGCCAACGTTAAGCAGGACCATACTCAAGTCATCGATGACATGCTGAAGATTGGTGTGATGGGGGTCGAGGTGTTCTCAAGCTATCATTCACCGGAGTTGGCCAGCCAGCTGTATGAGTTTGCCCTGAGCCGCTCGGCGTTTGTTACCTGTGGGAGCGACTTCCATGGGCGTAACAAGCCAAAAATAGAAGTAGGGCAATGTAGTTACGGCCCGCAGCATATTGGCGAAATACGCCGGTTTGTCGCCGCCGCCAGCGCCTAAGCTTTGTTTCATTCCCTATGGCTCGTGGGCGGCATAGGCTGCTCACGAAGCGCGCAGTTAACCGCCGAAATATAGACCATTCCAGAGATTTTCTTTATCCTTTGCCGTCCTTTTATCAGGTAGGTGAATTTCTCTCGCCATTAATATCCTGTTTTATATAAACATTCTACGGAGAAGGGAGTTTCCGTCGGGCGCAATCGTTGGCGCTGTAGATTAAGGTAAGCTGTCTCATGAGTACGATTTCTCCAGATCATGGCAGGTTGGCCATTGCTCAACCTGCCAAATGGAACAAGACCGACACCGTCTGGATGTTCGGGCTTTATGCCACGGCTGTGGGTGCCGGCACCCTGTTTCTGCCGATCAATGCCGGTCTGAATGGCCCATTGGTGCTGCTATTGATGGCACTGTTCGCTTTCCCTCTGACTTATTTACCCCATTTGGCACTAACCCGTTTTGTCCTTTCCGGCTCGAGCCGCGATGGCAACATTCAGGACGTGGTGGTCGAACATTTCGGCGTGTTAGCCGGCAAGATCATTATGGTGCTGTACCTGATGGCGTTTTTCCCCATCGTGCTGGTCTACAGTATTTCCATCACCAACGCGTTGGACAGCTTTCTGACCCATCAATTTCACTTTGCCCCGGTACCCCGCATCTGGCTGAGTTTGGCGGTGGTGGTGGTGCTCAATTTGGTACTGCTGCGTGGAAAGGATACGATCGTGGCCGCGATGGGCGTTCTGGTATTCCCATTGCTGGTGTTTCTGATGGGGATTTCGCTGTATCTGGTACCCACCTGGCAGACCGAGAACTTTGTCAGTGGTTTGGCCAACACCCAATTTGACAGCCCCGACCTCTGGCATTCGTTGTGGTTGGCGGTCCCGGTGATGGTATTTTCCTTTAGCCATGCGCCTATCATTTCGTCGTTCGCTTCCACCCAGAAAAGCTTATATGGTGACAACGCTGAGCGCCGTTGTGCGCGGATTATGCGTTACAGCTACCTGCTGATTTGCGTCACCGTGCTGTTCTTCGTGTTCAGCTGCGTGCTGAGTCTTTCGCACCAGGAGATGGAGCAGGCGAAAGCACAGAACATCACGGTGTTGACCACCCTGGCCAACAAATTTTCCAACCCGCTGATTGCCTATCTTGGGCCGGTGATGGCGATGTTGGCGATGGCAAAATCCTATCTTGGCACTTCATTAGGCGTTACCGAAGGGGCAACCAGTCTGATCGATGGGCTAACACGCGCCGTTGGCAAGCCACTCACTGCAGTCACAACCCATCGTATTTCCGGTGTGGTGCTGTTCTTGCTGACCTGGGCGGCCACTGTTTGGAATCCGAGCGCCTTGCATATCATTGAAACCATCAGCGGTCCGCTGATTGCGGTGATCCTGTTTATTCTGCCGATGTATGCGGTGCGCGCGGTTCCGGCTATGCGCCGTTATCGAGCATTGAGCAATGTCTTTGTGCTGGTGATGGGGCTGATTGCGCTTTCCGCTTTGGTTTACGGTTTGGCATAGGGAGCAAGTTGGCCCCGCAACAGCGGGGCCGGTAGGGTTAGGTCATTGGTACGTAGGTAGAAATCAGCTCCAACACGCCGTTGATAATAAACTGCACGCCCATACACACCAGCAGGAAGCCCATCAGGCGGGAAATGGCCTCAATACCGCTTTCACCAACCAGTTTCATGATCGCCGTGGAACTGCGTAAACAGACCCACAAAATGATTGCTATCGACAGGAAAATGGCCACCGGTGCGGCCAGCAGCACCCAGTGGGCAAAGCCCAGGGTATTTTCGTGGACGCTGGATGAGGTACTGATGATCATGGCGATAGTACCCGGCCCGGCGGTGCTTGGCATGGCCAGCGGGACAAATGCGATATTGGCCGAGGTTTTCTTGTGCAGCTCTCTGCTTTTGGTTTCTACCTCCGGTGCTTCATCGGCACTTTGCTGTGGGAACAGCATGCGAAAACCGATAAAGGCGACAATCAACCCTCCGGCGATCCGCAACCCGGGGATGGAAATTCCAAAAGTGCTCATCACTAGCTGACCGGCATAGAACGCCACCGTCATGATGCAGAACACGTAGACCGAAGCCATCAGCGACTGATGGTTGCGTTCTTCGTTGGTCATATTTCCCGACAGACCGAGCAGCAACGCCACGGTGGTTAGCGGGTTGGCCAGTGGCAACAGTAGGGCCAGCCCAACCCCGATGGCCTGAAACAACTGCAGAATACTCGACATATAACAAACCCCAGCAAAAGAATGAAATGGGGGCGCAGTCACTACGCCCAAATAAGTACTGTGGCTATCCGTGTCAGACTAGACGCTCAATTTTTCTGTTCCTCCATACCAACCTATAAAACGTTGTTTGCAATGCCAGCATTGTCAAATAGGCGATAGGGAATGCCATCCATACCCCCTCCAAGCCAAAGTGATTGCTGAGCAGGTAGGCCGCTGGCAACTGTACGGCCACGATGCAGAGAATGGATATTGTCACCGGTACCAACACCACGCCACTGGCGCGCATGATGCCGCCGACAATCGCCTGGAAACCAAATACCAGCATGCTCCACAGCATGATATGCAATAAATGCTCCGCTTCTGCCAATACTACCTGGCTGGTCAGGAACAGACCCAACAGCCAATGTGACAGCAGGTAGACCAGAATAATCAACGAACCGGTCAACCAGAGGTTGATATACAACCCGGTACGCAAGATGGGGGCAATGCGTTCGGTTTTGCCAGCGCCGATGGCCTGAGCACCCAAAATAGAGGCGGTGATGGCAATCGACAGGGCCGGGAATTGCACATAGTTAACGATCTGTGTCACGGCGCCGTAGGCTGCCGTGGCATCCGAACCGTGGCGGTTGACCAGCGTCAGGATGATCAATTCAGAGATAGAAATTACCACCATTTGTAAACCGGTGGGCAGGCCAATACGTAACACTTTGCGTAGCACCACCGTATCCAGCTTGAGCGCGGCCAGCATGGCCCGATCGGGGGCCAGCACGTGTTTTTTGCGGCGCAGGCGCAATGTCAGATACACCATCGCCACTGCGTTACCGACCATACCCGCCAGAGCCGCGCTCTGTATGCCCATGGGGGCAAAACCCAGCCAGCCACGGATCATGGCCGGGGTGAGCAGCAAGCCGACGATGGTAGATAGCAGTAGGGCCAAGAGTGGGGAGATCGTGTCACTGACGCCGCGCAGCAACTGGGTGAACAACACAAATACCAGCAGCAAGGGCATAATCAGCATCATGATGCGGGCGTAAGAAACCGCCTCTTCCAGCACGTCCGCTGGCGTGCCTAGGGCTTGTAGCGCCTGCCGGGCGAACAGACTGCCAAATACTGCCGCCAGTAAGCCAAGCGTCACGCCCAGCATCAAGGCCGTACCGGCAATGGTTTTGACTTTTTCTGGTTCATTCGCGCCCCATGCCTGCCCAATCAGCACCGAGGCACCGGCACCAACGCCAATCACCAGTGAGATAAAGAAGAACACCACCGGGAACATGCCAGAGATGGCGGCCAGCGCAGGGGTGCCGAGCATCTGGCCGATATAGATGCCGTTCAGCGTGCCTGAAAATCCTTGCAGGAAGTTGGACAGCACCATGGGCACCAAAAAGATCAGATAGATGCGCCAAAGCGGTGGCTGCTTGTGCTGCGGACGGGTTTGCATTTAATCGTTTTTCCTGCGCCTAAAGGGCGTGTCGAGAGCTCTAGTGATACTGAAACTCATATGTAGTGGCGCTGCATGCTGCGCCCGCCGGGTTATCTCACCGGGGGAACGCATCGCGAGTCATCCAGGCCAGATGTGCCTGGATATCGGCAGGCCAGTGCGTAATTCGCTCGGCAAACAGCTTGCCGTCGTGGCCAAACAGTGCGCGCGTGGCTTCTTCATAGCCTGGTAAAGAACCGGCGATGGCGCTCATAAATCGATAGCTGTTCTCTTTGATACGGCGTTCATTATCCTGTTCGACCGAGGTGCGCCGGGCTTCATCAACCAGACGACGTAGTGCCGCAGAGGCTCCACCACGCTGTTGTGCCAGCCATTCCCAGTGACGGGGAAGAAGCGTCACTTCGCGGGCTACCACGCCGAGCTTGGGCCTCCCAACCGAGGGCTGAGCTGCCGGTTCGCCATCAAGCTCAGTGACATCGCCATCAGGCTGGGGCCAAACGTAGCCTGCTGGCCAAGGGTAATCCACTTGGGAGCCGGTAGCATCATCAAACACTAACAGCCCCCCGGCAGTGAGATCCAGCGCAGCCAGTGCTTGTGCAACTTCGGCATAAGACCCGGTGGCTACCCGTTGATGCTGCAAAAATGCGGTGCAGCTTGGCGTATTGATGGTTTTCATGTTTTATATCCGGGTTAAATTATTTTACCCGGGTAATTTGACCGAGTCATCGTGGTAAGTCAAGCCCAGATCGATTCTGCTGCAGAGTAAACTGCGCTTTATTTATCCTCTACAGTTTTAATGTTACTATTCGCAAGGCTGTGAACAGCCACTGGAGGTTCGCGTGTGACTAACGGACCAAGTTGTGCGTCAATCTGGCAATTGTGGGCGAGATATGACGCATAACTGACTCAACACTAACCAAAATATCTGTACTGCATGTGATCTGTCGTGTGGGTCACCACTGTAGATAAGGAATTATGAATGCCTGTTATTACTCTTCCTGACGGAAGTCAGCGTCAATACGACCATGCCGTTTCCCCGATGGATGTTGCCCGTGATATTGGCCCTGGCCTTGCCAAAGCCTGTATTGCTGGCCGCGTTAACGGTGAACTGGTCGATGCCAACGATGTCATCGAAGCCGATGCACAACTGGCTATCATCACTATCAAAGATGCCGAAGGCCTGGAAATCATGCGCCACTCCTGTGCGCACCTGCTGGGTCATGCGATCAAACAGCTCTGGCCCGATACCAAAATGGCCATTGGCCCGGTGATCGACAACGGTTTCTACTATGACGTTGACCTCGACCATACCCTGACGCAGGAAGATCTGGATCTGCTGGAGAAGCGGATGCATGAATTGGCCGACAAAGATTATGACGTCATCAAGAAAACAGTGAGCTGGCAGGAGGCCCGCGACACCTTCGCAGCCCGTGGCGAAAGCTACAAGGTGGCGATTCTGGATGAAAATATCAGCCATGACGATCGCCCAGGCCTGTATCATCACGAAGAATACGTGGATATGTGCCGTGGCCCGCACGTGCCGAATATGCGTTTCTGCCACCATTTCAAACTGCAGAAAACCTCCGGTGCCTACTGGCGTGGCGACAGCAAAAACAAAATGCTGCAACGTATCTACGGCACTGCCTGGGCAGACAAGAAGCAGCTGAATGCCTACCTGCAACGCCTGGAAGAAGCGGCCAAGCGTGACCACCGCAAGATCGGCAAGCAGCTCGACCTGTATCATATGCAGGAAGAAGCCCCTGGCATGGTGTTCTGGCATAACGACGGCTGGACCATCTTCCGCGAACTGGAAGCCTTTGTGCGCATGAAGCTCAAAGAGCACCAGTATCAGGAAGTGAAAGGGCCGTTCATGATGGACCGCGTGCTGTGGGAAAAAACTGGCCACTGGGAAAACTACAAAGACGCCATGTTCACCACGTCTTCAGAGAACCGTGAATATTGCATCAAGCCGATGAACTGCCCGGGCCACGTGCAGATCTTCAACCAGGGCCTGAAGTCTTACCGTGACCTGCCGCTGCGTATGGGCGAGTTCGGTAGCTGCCACCGTAACGAGCCATCAGGTTCGCTGCATGGCCTGATGCGTGTGCGTGGCTTCACCCAGGACGATGCCCATATCTTCTGTACCGAAGATCAGGTGCGTTCCGAAGTGAACGACTGCATCAAAATGGTCTACGATATGTACGGTGTCTTTGGCTTCGAAAAGATTGTGGTGAAACTGTCCACCCGTCCAGAGAAGCGCATTGGGACTGACGAAATGTGGACTCGAGCCGAAAACGATCTGGCCGCTGCGCTGACTGAAAACGGGATTCCGTTTGAATATCAGCCGGGTGAGGGCGCTTTCTACGGACCAAAAATTGAATTTACCTTGCATGATTGTTTGGATCGCGCATGGCAATGTGGTACCGTGCAACTCGATTTCTTCTTACCGGGCCGTTTAGGCGCGTCGTATGTTGGCGAAAACAACGAACGCGTGGTCCCGGTAATGATACACCGTGCTATTCTTGGCTCCATGGAGCGCTTCATCGGTATCCTTACCGAAGAATATGCCGGTTTCTACCCGACCTGGATTGCTCCAGTGCAGGTAGTGGTGATGAATATCACCGACAGCCAGTCTGATTACGTCCAGCAATTGACCAAAAAACTGCAAGATGCAGGCATTCGGGCAAAAGCGGACTTGAGAAACGAGAAGATTGGCTTTAAAATTCGCGAACATACTTTACGACGGGTTCCATACATGTTGGTGTGCGGTGATAAAGAGGTCGAATCAGGCAAAGTTGCCGTTCGTACCCGCCGTGGCAAAGACCTGGGGAGCCTGGACGTACAAGAAGTCGTAGACAAGCTGCTACATGAGATACGCAGCCGAAGTCTTCATCAACTGGAGGAATAAAGTATTAAAGGCGGAAAACGAGTTCAACCGGCGCGTCCAAATCGCATTAACAAAGAAATTCGCGCGCAAGAAGTTCGCCTAACCGGCGTCGATGGCGAGCAGATTGGTATTGTCAGTCTGAATGAAGCTCTTGAAAAAGCTGAGGAAGCGGGTGTTGATTTAGTAGAGATCAGCCCAAATGCCGAACCGCCAGTTTGCCGGATCATGGATTACGGCAAATTCCTCTACGAGAAGAGCAAGTCGACCAAAGAACAGAAGAAGAAGCAAAAAGTTATCCAGGTTAAGGAAATCAAATTCCGTCCTGGCACCGATGATGGCGACTATCAGGTCAAACTACGCAACCTGATTCGCTTTCTGGAAGACGGCGATAAAGCCAAGATCACCCTGCGTTTCCGTGGGCGTGAAATGGCGCACCAGCAGATCGGTATGGAAGTGCTTAACCGCGTCCGTAAAGACCTGTGTGAAGATATTGATCTGGCAGTGGTCGAATCCTTCCCAACAAGGATCGAAGGCCGTCAGATGATTATGGTGCTCGCACCCAAGAAGAAACAGTAAGGCTTCCAAGTAATCGAACCCACGCCGTGCAAGCGTGCGTGGGTTTTATTCGCCTCACTGATTCGTTGTTTAACAATGCGAAGTGGATTTAATTAACATGCCAAAGATTAAAACTGTACGTGGTGCAGCCAAGCGCTTCAAAAAGACCGGCAGCGGTGGTTTTAAGCGCAAACATGCTAACCTGCGTCATATTCTGACCAAAAAAGCAACCAAGCGTAAACGTCATCTGCGTCCGAAAGGCATGGTGTCTAAAAACGATCTGGTCCTGGTTACTGCGTGCCTGCCGTACGCATAAGCCATATTTTTTGAATCTAGAATAAGACTTTAGGAGAGAGCATATGGCTCGCGTAAAACGTGGTGTAATTGCACGCGCACGTCACAAGAAAATACTGAAACAAGCGAAAGGTTACTACGGTGCCCGTTCGCGCGTTTATCGTGTTGCCTTCCAGGCAGTAATCAAAGCAGGTCAGTATGCTTACCGTGACCGTCGTCAACGTAAGCGTCAGTTCCGTCAGCTGTGGATTGCACGTATCAACGCAGCTGCTCGTCAGAACGGCTTGTCTTACAGCAAATTCATTAACGGCTTGAAAAAAGCTTCTATTGAAATTGACCGTAAGATCCTGGCTGACATCGCAGTATTCGACAAAGTGGCCTTTGGCGCACTGGTTGAAAAAGCGAAAGCAGCACTGGCGTAAGCTGGTTGAAAAGAGGGAGCTTGCTCCCTCTTTTACTGTTTGTTCCCAATACGGATATTGACTTTTATCGGCTGGCGCTATCACACTGGTTGCCAATCCATCGACAAGGTACTACCAACATGCACGCTGTTATTTTTCGCTTCTTTTTTTACTTTAGCGCCTGACTTCAGGAGGCTTTGCGCGTAAGAAAAGAAACGGAAAGTAGCGCCCAAGCCTCCCAAGTGGAGGCTTTTTTGTTTTTGGCCACCTTCAGCGCCTTTCAGGCCCACGGCACTTGCCTGGCTACGGCTTGAAATTCTTTGAAGATCAACCAAAGGCGTGTTGGAATAATAGATAACAATTACTTAGGGCCACAAGGCCAGAGGAAGAGGAAAGCAATGTCACATCTCGCAGAGCTGGTTGCCAACGCCAAGGCAGCCGTAGAAGATGCCCAAGATGTTGCCGCGTTGGATTTGGTACGCGTCGAATATTTTGGCAAGAAAGGTCATTTTACCTTACAGATGCAGTCCCTGCGTGAAGTGCCAGCGGAAGATCGCCCGGCAGCCGGGGCGGTGATCAACCAGGCAAAACAGGAAGTTCAGGATGCGCTGAACGCGCGTAAGAACGCATTGGAGTCTGCGGTGCTGAACGCTCGCCTGGCGGCGGAGACCATCGACGTCTCGCTGCCGGGGCGTCGCCTGGAGAACGGTGGCCTGCACCCGGTTACTCGCACCATCGATCGTATCGAAACCTTCTTTGGCGAACTGGGCTTCTCGGTAGAGACCGGCCCGGAAATCGAAGACGATTATCATAACTTCGACGCGCTGAATATCCCAGGGCATCACCCAGCCCGTGCCGATCACGATACCTTCTGGTTTGACGCGACGCGCCTGCTGCGTACCCAAACCTCTGGCGTGCAGATCCGCACCATGAAGAACCAGCAGCCACCGATCCGTATCATCGCGCCGGGCCGTGTGTATCGTAACGACTACGATCAGACGCATACCCCGATGTTCCACCAGATGGAAGGGCTGATCGTCGACAAGGACATCAGCTTCACCAACCTGAAAGGGACGCTGCACGATTTCCTGAACAACTTCTTTGAAGAAGACCTGCAGGTTCGTTTCCGTCCTTCCTATTTCCCGTTCACCGAACCTTCTGCCGAAGTGGATGTCATGGGCAAAAACGGCAAGTGGCTGGAAGTGTTGGGTTGCGGCATGGTGCACCCGAACGTACTGCGCAACGTGGGCATCGATCCGGAAATCTATTCCGGTTTTGCCTTCGGTATGGGTATGGAGCGTCTGACGATGCTGCGTTACGGCGTCACCGACCTGCGTGCGTTCTTCGAAAACGATCTGCGTTTCCTCAAACAGTTTAAGTAAGGCGGGAATATCACATGAAATTCAGTGAACTCTGGTTGCGCGAGTGGGTAAACCCGGCCATCAGCAGCGAAGCATTATCCGATCAAATCACCATGGCCGGCCTGGAAGTAGACGGCGTTGAGCCGGTGGCTGGCGTGTTCAACGGCGTGGTCGTGGGCCATGTGGTGGAGTGCGGTCAACACCCGAACGCCGACAAACTGCGCGTAACCAAAGTCGACGTGGGCGGTGAGCGCCTGTTAGACATCGTTTGTGGTGCGCCAAACTGCCGTGCTGGCCTGAAAGTAGCCGTTGCTACCGTCGGTGCCGTGTTGCCTGGTGACTTTAAAATCAAGGCTGCCAAGCTGCGTGGCGAGCCTTCTGAAGGCATGCTGTGTTCGTTCTCCGAACTGGCGATTTCAGACGATCATGACGGCATCATTGAGCTGCCGGCAGATGCGCCGATCGGCACCGATATCCGTGACTATCTGCAACTGAACGATAGCGCGATCGAAATCAGCGTCACGCCGAACCGTGCCGATTGCCTGGGCATCATTGGCGTCGCGCGCGACGTTGCCGTGCTGAACCAACTGCCGCTGAGCGAGCCGGATATGAGCCCGGTAGCTGCCACTATCACCGATACTCTGCCAATCCGTGTAGAAGCCCCTCAGGCGTGCCCACGTTACCTTGGCCGCGTAGTGAAAGGCATCAACGTGAAGGCACCTTCACCGCTGTGGATGCGCGAGAAGCTGCGCCGCGCCGGTATTCGCTCGATTGATGCCGTGGTTGATGTGACCAACTACGTGCTGATGGAGCTGGGCCAGCCAATGCACGCCTTTGACCTCAATCGCATTGAGGGCGGTATCGTGGTGCGTATGGCTCGCGAAGGTGAAACCCTGCGTCTGCTGGATGGCAACGAAGCCAAACTGCAGGCAGACACCCTGGTGATTGCCGATCAGCAAAAAGCGCTGGCCATGGGCGGCATCTTTGGCGGTGAACACTCTGGCGTGAATGATGAAACCCAGGATGTGCTGCTGGAGTGTGCTTTCTTCAGCCCACTGTCGATTACTGGCCGTGCTCGCCGTCATGGCCTGCATACCGATGCTTCACATCGTTACGAGCGTGGCGTAGACCCGGCACTGCAACATAAAGCGATGGAGCGTGCCACACGCCTGCTGATCGACATCTGTGGTGGGCAGGCTGGCCCAATCATTGACGTTAGCGATGAGAGCACCTTACCGAAGCGTGCCACCATTGCGCTGCGCCGTGAAAAGCTGGACCGTCTGATTGGCCACGTGGTGCCAAGCGAGCAGGTGAGCGATATTCTGCGTCGCCTGGGGTGCCAGGTTACCGAGCAGGGCGACAACTGGCTCGCGGTGGCACCAAGCTGGCGTTTCGATATGGAGATCGAAGAAGATTTGGTGGAAGAGGTGGCCCGTGTCTATGGCTACAACAACATCCCGGATGTGCCAGTGCGCGCCGATCTGGTGATGACCAAACACCGCGAATCCGATCTGCCCCTCAAGCGCGTGAAGACCATGTTGGTCGATCATGGCTATCAGGAAGCAATTACTTACAGTTTTGTCGACCCGAAAGTGCAAGCGTTGCTGCACCCAGGTGAAGAAGCCCTGATCCTGCCAAGCCCTATCTCGGTAGAGATGTCTGCAATGCGTCTGTCACTGTGGACTGGCCTGCTTTCGGCGGTGGTATACAACCAGAATCGCCAGCAAACTCGGGTGCGCCTGTTTGAGAGCGGGCTACGCTTTGTGCCTGATACTGCGGCAAATCTGGGTATCCGTCAGGATGTCATGCTGGCTGGCGTGATTGCCGGGCATACCCATGATGAGCATTGGGATCTGGCAAGAAAGCCGGTGGACTTCTATGATTTGAAAGGGGATCTGGAATCGGTATTGGAGCTGACCGGTAAATTATCCGAAATTCAGTTCAAGGCAGAGTCCAATCCCGCCCTGCATCCTGGGCAAAGTGCGGCCATTTATTTACACGGCGAACGTGTCGGTTTCATCGGTGTGGTTCACCCAGAACTTGAACGTAAACTGGATCTTAACGGCCGTACTGTGGTATTTGAATTGGAGTGGAACAAGCTCGCAAGCCGCGCCGTGCCTCAGGCCCGAGAGGTTTCTCGCTTCCCTGCAAACCGCCGCGATATCGCCGTTGTAGTGGCTGAAAACGTCGCCGCAGAAGATATTTTGGCAGAGTGTAAGAAAGTTGGCGCAAATCAGGTAGTTGGCGTAAACTTGTTTGATGTGTACCGTGGCAAGGGCGTAGCTGAGGGTTATAAGAGCCTGGCTATCAGTCTGGTGTTGCAGGATACCGCCCGTACACTGGAAGAAGAGGAGATTGCCGCTACCGTTGCAAAATGTGTAGAGGCTCTAAAACAGCGATTCCAAGCATCCTTGAGGGATTGAACCTATGGCGCTTACTAAAGCTGAAATGTCAGAACACCTGTTTGAGAAGCTAGGGCTTAGCAAACGGGATGCCAAAGATCTGGTTGAACTGTTCTTTGAAGAGGTCCGTCGAGCTCTGGAGAACGGAGAACAGGTCAAGCTGTCTGGTTTTGGCAATTTTGATTTGCGAGACAAGAACCAACGTCCGGGACGCAACCCGAAAACCGGTGAGGACATTCCGATTACGGCGCGCCGCGTGGTCACTTTCCGTCCGGGACAGAAACTGAAAAGCCGGGTGGAGAACGCCAGCCCGAAAGAGTAGGTTACACAACGCCAAAAAGGCCGCGCAAGCGGCCTTTTTCTTTGGGCGGTTACCAACCTCAACTGGTCAGCGCTGCATGCTGTTGCCATCTATTCCCATCATCACCTCAATGATCGGCATTGCCAGCCGCTGCTTTCCCCACCATTCGTTCACTCAGTTCTTCCCCTAAACGCCCGAACCTCCTACTATTTGCTGCAAGACGTTATTTTCAGGCCGCTATCGGCCAGTAGGGAAGTTGTGTAGTTATGCCGAGCAGTCAGACCTTCACTTTGTTACAACAGCATCAACACCGCCGTGATAAACGCTATTTGGCCTGGCTGACGCTGGGCGTCGTACTGGCATTTTCCTTCAGCCTGAGCGCCGGGGATCTGTGGATCTGGCCTGCGCAGTGGTTGGGGGAGCCTGCACAGCTGTTTGTCTGGCAATTGCGCCTGCCACGAGCGCTGGCGGTGATGCTGGTGGGGGCAAGCCTGGCGGTGGCCGGGGCGGCGATGCAGGCTCTGTTTGAGAACCCGTTGGCGGAGCCTGGACTGCTTGGCGTATCCAACGGTGCCGGAGTGGCGCTGGTGCTGACGGTGCTGTTTGGCAACGGCCTGCTGCCGGTGGCGCTGATGAGCATGAACGCCATCGCAGGTGCCCTGGTGATGACCTTCCTGTTGCTGATTTTTGCCCGCCGTCGCCGCTTGAGCAACGCACGTTTGCTGCTGGTGGGGGTAGCGCTGGGGATTGTGTGCAGCGCGATTATGACCTGGGCCGTGTATTTCAGTTCGAGCCTCGACCTGCGGCAACTGATGTACTGGATGATGGGCGGTTTCGGCGGGGTGGATTGGCGGCAGAAATGGCTGTTGTTAGCCCTGTTGCCGGCGCTGCTGTGGCTATGTGCGCAAGGCAAGGTGCTGAACTTGATGGCGCTTGGCGAAATGCAGGCGCGGCAGTTGGGTCTTTCCCTGCACGTATGGCGTAATCTGCTGGTGCTGGCCATCGGCTGGCTGGTGGGCACCAGTGTGGCCCTGGCGGGTGTGATTGGCTTTATCGGCCTGGTGATCCCGCATATTTTGCGCCTCAGCGGTTTGACCAACCAACGTTATCTGTTACCTGGCTGCGCGCTGGCGGGCGCGGGCGTGCTGTTAGTGGCTGACGTGGTGGCGCGGATTGCGCTGTTTTCGGCAGAATTACCCATCGGCGTGGTTACTGCAACGCTGGGAGCGCCTCTTTTTATCTGGTTACTGGCCCGGACAAAAAGCGTAAGGTAAACCGGCTGCCGGTAATGACCGGCGGCGTTTTTCTGTCTCACCTGCAAATAAAACCAAAGGAAAACATCTGATGAGCAACCCCATTTATGCCATTCCCCTGCAAACCATTGAGAACCAATCTACCACGCTGAACGCCTATGCCGGCAAAGTACTGCTGGTGGTCAACGTAGCGTCGGAATGCGGCCTGACCAAGCAATACGAAGGTCTGGAAAAGCTTTATGAAACCTGGCGTGAGCAGGGTTTTGCGGTGTTGGGCTTCCCTTCCAATGAGTTTCTTGGCCAGGAACCGGGCAGTAATGAGGAGATCCTGGCGTTCTGCCGTGGCACCTTTGGCGTCCAGTTCCCGATGTTTGCCAAAATTGAAGTTAATGGTGAGGGCCGTCATCCGCTGTATCGGGAACTGATTGCCGCACAGCCACAGGCCGTCGCACCAGAAGGCAGTGGTTTCCTGGAGCGGATGAGCAGCAAAGGCCGTGCGCCGAAGCAGACCGGCGATATCCTGTGGAACTTTGAGAAATTCTTGATTGGCCGCGACGGTCAGGTGATCCAACGCTTCTCGCCGGATATGACGCCAGAAGATCCACAGGTGTCCGAGGCCATCAAACAGGCTTTGGCCAAGTAAAGGAGCGTTCAGAACCATGCTGCAACTCAGTGAGGTAGGGGTAGAAGGGCGATTGATGCCGTTTTCTGGGCAGATCGCCGCTGGGTTGCAGGTGCACCTGATCGGCCCAAACGGCGCGGGTAAGAGTACTCTATTGGCCAGATTGGCGGGTATGCTGCCAGGGCTTGGCGAAGTTCGGCTGTCTGGGCGTTTGCTGGAAGCGTATACGGGGAATGAACTGGCAAAACACCGGGCTTATCTGTGCCAGCAGCAGCCTCCGGTTGCGCTGATGCCGGTATTTCAATATCTCGCCTTACATCAGCCCGCCGGGGCGGACGAAGGTGACCTGGAAAAAGCCATCCTGTATTTGGCACGTAGCCTAAAGCTGGCGGATAAATTATCCCGCATGTTGACTCAACTCTCTGGGGGGGAATGGCAACGGGTGCGGCTGGCCGCAGTATTGTTACAGGTTTGGCCAACGGTTAACCCGCTAAGCCAATTACTGCTGCTGGATGAACCGACCAACAGCCTGGATGTGGCGCAAAAGGTGGCGCTCGATCGCCTGTTGCGCGAATTTTGCCAAAGTGGCCGCAGCGCCTTGGTTTGCGCTCACGATCTCAATCATACCTTGCAACAGGCCGATCGGGTCTGGTTGCTGCAAGCCGGAAGGTTGGTCGCCGAGGGGGGAACCCACGAGGTCATGGAGCCGGAGTTATTATCCAAGGTTTATGACGTGGATTTTCATCTGCAGGCGGTAGGGGAACAGCGCTGGATTATGACCAAAACGGCCTAGCGATGTTTAGCTGCTATTTTAATCGATTAATTAGAAGTTAAACGGAAAGTAAACGTGCTCGATATAATTCCCCTGCATGGGGACAAATTCTCTGGTTAAGCTCACAAAATAAGATGGATAATCCACGATTACCTGCTACGCTGATCGGGTTGAAAAAAAGTAAGTAAAAAAATATAACTGCATAACTCAATGATTAATCAACTAATTATAAGTTCCTTGATGAAGAAGTTTTACAGAAGGTTTCCTGATAATAATTTCTCCCTTAAGGTTTAGTTAAGCTTGCCCAAGTACATTGGCAGTTAATCCACCAGTGATCATTCTTTGCGACGTTTACTATTCGTTAAATGTAAAAGTCTTACAGTAGTTTAAAGAAAATCGAGACGTTTGGGGTTTAATTATGGATCAATTCCTGCCTTTTTCACGCCCGGCCATTGGGGATGAAGAAATTGCGGCGGTAGAAAAGGTGTTGCGTTCTGGCTGGATCACCACCGGGCCGCAAAATCAGCAGTTGGAAAGCGAGTTTTGCCGAACTTTCGGATGCAAGCATGCGGTTGCCGTCTGCTCTGCAACTGCGGGGATGCACATCACTCTGATGGCTCTGGATATCGGGCCAGGGGATGAAGTCATTACCCCTTCACAAACCTGGGTTTCCACCCTCAACATGATCGAATTGCTTGGCGCTACGCCGGTGATGATCGATGTTGACCGGGACACTTTGATGGTCAGTGCAGCCGATGTTGAGGCGGCCATCACCCCACGTACCAAAGCGATTATTCCCGTTCACTATGCGGGCGCACCATTACCGATGGATGAACTGCGCGCAGTGGCTGAACGCCACAACCTCCCCCTGATTGAAGATGCGGCTCACGCCGTAGGCACCCGTTTCGATGGTGAATGGGTGGGCGCGCGGGGTACTGCCATTTTCTCTTTCCACGCCATCAAAAACCTGACCTGTGCTGAAGGCGGCCTGATCGCGACCGATGACGATGAATTGGCCGATCGCGTCCGCTGCCTGAAGTTCCACGGCCTGGGCGTTGACGCTTTTGACCGCCAACTGCAGGGGCGTAAGCCGCAGGCAGAAGTGGTTGAACCTGGCTACAAATACAACCTGTCAGATATTCATGCGGCGATTGCTGTGGTGCAGCTGGCGCGTTTGCCAGAGTTGAACGCCCGGCGCAAGGTGCTGGCGGAACGTTACCTGGCCGCGCTGCAAGATTCGCCTTTCCAGCCGTTGGGGTTACCAGATTATCCGCACGATCACGCCTGGCACCTGTTTATGGTGCGTGTTGATGAACAACGTTGCGGCATTGGGCGCGATCAACTGATGGAACGGCTGAAAGAAGTTGGGGTCGGCACCGGTCTGCATTTCCGCGCCGCCCATACGCAAAAATTCTACCGCGAACGTTACCCACAGCTGTCACTGCCCAATACCGAATGGAACTCGGCACGCCTGTGCACTTTACCGCTGTTCCCAGATATGACCGAAGCCGATGTCGATCGCGTGGTCAATGCATTGTCTTCCGTATTGGAGTCTTCCCGTGTCTCGCGCTGAACCTATTAGCAAAGTTTCGGTGGTGATCCCGGTGTACAACGAGCAGGAGAGTTTACCTGCCTTGTTGGAGCGCACCACCGCCGCCTGTAAACAACTATTGCAACCTTATGAAATTATTCTGATTGATGATGGCAGCAGCGACAACTCTGCCGCCATGCTGACCGCTGCGGCGGAACAGCCTGATAGTTGCATTATTGCCGTGCTGCTGAACCGTAACTACGGCCAGCATTCCGCCATCATGGCGGGCTTCAATCAGGTCAGTGGCGATCTGGTGATCACCCTGGATGCCGATTTGCAAAACCCGCCGGAGGAAATTCCCCGTCTGGTCAGCGTCGCGGAAGAGGGTTATGACGTGGTGGGGACCGTGCGTGCCAACCGTCAGGACTCCTGGTTCCGCAAGACGGCTTCCCGCATGATCAATATGATGATCCAGCGCGCGACCGGTAAATCCATGGGCGACTATGGATGCATGCTGCGTGCCTATCGCCGCCATATCATTGAGGCGATGCTGCACTGCCATGAGCGCAGTACTTTTATTCCGATCCTGGCCAACACCTTTGCTCGCCGTACCACGGAGATCGAGGTGCGTCACGCTGAGCGCGAGTTCGGTGACTCCAAATATAGCCTGATGAAGCTGATCAACCTGATGTATGACCTGATCACTTGCCTGACTACCACGCCGTTGCGTCTGCTCAGCGTGGTAGGTAGCGTGATTGCGCTGTCAGGCTTCGTGCTGGCGGTGTTGCTGATCGTGCTGCGCTTGGTCCTGGGGCCGGAATGGGCGGCAGGCGGAGTGTTCACGCTGTTTGCGGTGTTATTCACCTTTATCGGTGCACAGTTTGTCGGTATGGGATTGTTAGGGGAGTACATCGGCCGGATTTATAACGACGTCCGCGCTCGTCCCCGCTATTTTGTCCAGAAAGTGGTCGGTGCCAAACCAACCCAAAATAATCAGGAAGAAGAATGATGAAAGCTATTGTATTTGCTTACCATGATATCGGCTGCGCAGGTTTGAAAGCGCTGACAGAAGCGGGCTATGACGTACAGGCCGTATTTACCCATACCGATGATCCAGGTGAAAACAACTTCTTCTCTTCCGTTGCTCGCCAGGGTGCTGAACTGGAGCTGCCGGTGTATGCGCCGGAAGATGTCAATCATCCGCTGTGGGTTGAGCGTATCCGTGAACTACAGCCGGATATCATTTTCTCTTTCTACTACCGCAATATGTTGAGCGATGAGATCCTTTCTCTGGCTCCTAAAGGCGGTTTTAACCTACATGGTTCACTGTTGCCACGCTACCGTGGCCGCGCGCCGATCAACTGGGCGCTGGTGAACGGCGAAACCGAGACCGGTGCCACGCTGCACAAGATGGTCAAACGTCCGGATGCCGGTGATATCGTAGGTCAGCATAAAGTGGCGATTTCCGAGCAGGACACTGCGCTGACACTGCACAAAAAAGTGTTGGAAGCGGCGCAGATTGTCTTGAAAGAGCAGTTGCCGAAACTGAAAAACGGTACGGCCAGCCTGACGGTGCAAAACGAAGCGGAGGCCAGCTATTTTGGCCGCCGTACCGCTGCCGACGGTGAGATCCAATGGCACAAGTCTGCTCATGAAATCAACAACCTGGTACGTGCTGTCACCGAACCTTATCCGGGCGCATTCAGCTATCTGGGCCAGCGCAAAGTGATCGTTTGGCGCGCACGCGTGCTGGACACCGCGCATGATAAGCAGCCTGGCACGGTGCTGAGCACCACCCCATTGGTGATTGCCTGTGGTGAAGGCGCGCTGGAAATCGTAGCTGGCCAGAGCGAATCTGGTTTGTATGTACAAGGCAGCCGCCTGGCAGCGGAAATGGGCATGGTGAGCGACGTACGTCTGGCTGCCAAGCCAAGCTCTGTGATGAAGCGCCGTACCCGCGTGCTGATCCTGGGCGTGAACGGTTTTATCGGCAACCATCTCACTGAACGCCTGTTGCGTGAAGATCGTTACGATATCTATGGCCTGGATATCGGTTCTGATGCCATCAGCCGTTTCCTGGATAACCCACGCTTCCACTTTGTGGAAGGGGATATCAGCATTCATTCCGAGTGGATCGAATATCACATCAAGAAGTGCGACGTGGTACTGCCGCTGGTGGCGATCGCCACACCGATCGAATACACCCGTAATCCGCTGCGCGTGTTCGAGTTGGATTTCGAAGAAAACCTGAAAATCGTTCGCGACTGTGTGAAATACAACAAACGCATCATCTTCCCGTCCACTTCAGAAGTTTATGGCATGTGCGACGATAAAGAGTTTGATGAGGACACCTCGCGTCTGATCGTCGGGCCAATCAATAAACAGCGCTGGATCTATTCGGTTTCCAAACAGCTGTTGGATCGGGTGATCTGGGCTTATGGGGCCAAAGAAGGCCTGAAGTTCACGCTGTTCCGTCCGTTTAACTGGATGGGGCCACGCCTGGATAACCTGGATGCGGCGCGTATCGGCTCATCGCGCGCGATCACCCAGTTGATCCTGAACCTGGTTGAAGGCTCACCGATCAAGCTGGTGGACGGTGGGGCGCAGAAACGTTGTTTTACCGATATCAACGACGGTATTGAAGCGCTGTACCGCATTATTGAAAACCGCGACGGCCAGTGCGATGGCCAGATCGTCAACATCGGCAACCCAACCAACGAAGCCAGTATTCGTGAGCTGGCGGAAAT
This sequence comes from Serratia sp. N21D137, assembly GCF_047530005.1. Lineage (NCBI taxonomy): Bacteria > Pseudomonadati > Pseudomonadota > Gammaproteobacteria > Enterobacterales > Yersiniaceae > Serratia > Serratia sp. N21D137. The sequence continues at coordinate 85,212 of NZ_JBLJAJ010000018.1, read as the reverse complement.
GCTGTTGGCCAGCTTCAATGAGCATCCGCTGCGCGGCAATTTCCCGCCGTTTGCCGGTTTCAAGGACGTGGAAAGCAGCAGCTACTACGGCAAAGGGTATCAGGACGTTGAGCATCGTACGCCAAGCATCAAGAACGCGCGCCGCCTGCTGGGCTGGCAGCCGACGATCGCCATGCAGCAAACCGTTGCCGAAACTCTGGACTACTTCCTGCGTACCACGGTAAAGGAAGGTGATGGTGCATGAGGAAGGTCGGCCTGCGAGTTGATGTAGACACCTTTAGCGGTACCCGTGAAGGGGTGCCGCGCCTGCTGGAACTGTTTGCCAAATACGATATTCAGGCCAGCTTTTTCTTCAGCGTCGGGCCGGACAACATGGGGCGCCACTTGTGGCGCCTGCTTCGTCCCCAATTCCTGTTGAAAATGCTGCGTTCCAAGGCCGCTTCCCTGTATGGCTGGGATATCCTGCTGGCGGGGACCGCGTGGCCTGGGCGGAATATTTCCCGATCTTTGGCGCCGTTGATGAAGCGCACGTCGGAAGTGGGCCACGAAGTGGGGTTGCATGCCTGGGATCATCAAGGGTGGCAGGCCAAGGTGGGAAAGTGGTCCAAACCCGAGTTGACACGTCAGGTTCAGTTGGGCGTTGATGCGCTGTCAAACGCGATCGGTCAACCGGTCCGATTTTCGGCGGTGGCGGGGTGGCGTGCCGATCAGCGCGTCGTGGAGGTTAAGCAAGGTTTTGGTTTCGAGTACAACAGTGATTGCCGTGGCACCCACCCGTTCCGTCCGCTATTAGAGAATGGCCAACCGGGCACGGTGCAAATCCCCGTGACTCTTCCAACCTTTGATGAGGTGATTGGTCGTGAGACCAGCATGGCGGATTTCAATGATTATATTCTGCGAGCGATAGCAAACGATCGTGGGGTGCCTGTGTACACCATACATACCGAGGTGGAAGGCATGTCGCAGTCGGCCATGTTCGAACAACTGTTACAGCGTGCAAAACAGCAAGGCATCGAGTTCTGCCCGCTGAGCGCATTGCTGCCCCAAGACGTGTCATCACTGCCGCTAGGCCGCATTATACGCGCACCATTTCCTGGCCGAGAAGGCTGGTTGGGTTATCAAACCGAAGTTGGGGGAGAAAAGGTTTCATGAAAGCGTTGAAAGGATCCTGGGCCATCGTATTGGCCATTTTTTTTGCCCTGGTGTATCTGCTGCCGGTGAATGGGCGGCTGCTGTGGCAGCCGGATGAAACCCGCTACGCCGAAATCAGCCGTGAAATGCTGGCACGCGGAGATTGGATAGTGCCTAATCTGCTCGGCCTGCGCTATTTTGAAAAGCCGGTCGCCGGTTACTGGTTTAACAACATTAGCCAGTGGTTATTCGGCGATAGCAACTTTGCCGTGCGCTTTGGCTCGATATTCAGCACTGGCCTGACCGCCTTGCTGGTCTTTGCTCTGGCCTGGCTGATGTGGAAAAATGCGCGTCGTGCCTACCTGGCGGTGCTGATTTTCCTGTCAATGGTGCTGGTTTTCAGTATCGGTACTTATAGCGTGCTCGATCCGATGATCTCGCTGTGGCTGACGGCAGCCATGGTCAGCTATTACCTGACGCTGAAAGCCACCACAGCCAAAGGTAAGCTGGGTGGCTATGTGTTGCTCGGGCTGGCCTGTGGCATGGGTTTTATGACCAAAGGCTTTCTGGCGCTGGCAGTGCCGGTGATTGCCGTTATCCCCATTGTTATTCAGCAGCGTAAGGTCAAAGATCTGTTCTGCTATGGGCCAGTGGCGATCGTGGTGGCGGTACTGCTCAGCCTGCCGTGGGCGCTGGCAGTGGCCCAACGAGAGCCGGATTATTGGAACTACTTCTTCTGGGTGGAGCATATTCAGCGCTTTGCCGAAGAGAATGCCCAGCATAAGGCACCTTTCTGGTATTACATCCCGATCCTGATCGCTGCGGTACTGCCGTGGTTGGGGTTGTTGCCAGGTTCCCTGCTTAAGGGATGGCGTGAGCGTGTGCAGCGCCCGGAGCTGTTTTTCCTGTTGAGCTGGGTGGTGATGCCGCTGATCTTCTTCAGCATCGCCAAAGGCAAGCTGCCGACCTATATTCTGCCTTGCATGGCGCCGTTGGCACTGCTGATGGCGGCTTACGCCGAGGATTGCGCGGGGCAGTTACGTACTCGCGTCTTTAAGGTGAATGCCTTACTGAATGGCCTGTTTGGTCTGATTGGCATTATCGCGTTGTTGCTCATCGGCTCCGGTGTGTTACATAAAGTGCATCTGTTTACCGCCGATGAGTGGCCAAAAATCGTGCTCGGCCTGATTGCCTTTGGTGGTTGGCTGTTGTTTGCCGTGATTTCCGCTCGTGATAACGCAAAACGCTGGACCTGGGCGGCCGCCTGTCCGCTGCTGCTTTGTCTGTTGATCGGCTACGCTATTCCGCAGCAGGTGATCGACTCCAAGCAGCCGCAAAACTTCATTCGTGACAATATCGCCACGCTCAGCCAGAGCCAGTTTGTGTTGGCCGATCGTGTGGGTATCGCCGCTGGCCTGGCTTGGGAACTGAAACGCAGCGATGTGCTGATGTACGGTGAAAAAGGCGAGCTGAGTTATGGCTTGGCGTATCCCGATGCACGTGGCCACTATATCGGCGAAGAAGATTTTGCTGGCTGGTTGGCTCAGGCTCGCAAACAGGGGGATGTATCACTGGTAATGCAACTCTCACGTGGTGAGCACGTGCCGACAGATTTGCCACCGCCAGACAGCGTGGTCGAGATGCACCGCATGGCATTGGTATGGTATAAGCAGCAACCATGATCGGGTATTTGTTGGTGATCCTGGTTAGCCTGTTCACCTGTGCGGGGCAGCTGTGTCAGAAACAGGCTGCCCTTACCTGGCAACAGGCTGGCGATCGGCGGCGGGCTTTAACGCTGCGCTGGTTGGCGCTGGCGGTGCTGCTATTGGGGCTGGGCATGCTGGTGTGGCTAAATGTGTTGCAGCGCCTGCCGCTCAGCCTGGCCTATCCGATGCTGAGCCTCAATTTTGTCCTGGTGACGCTGGCGGCACGCTGGTTGTTTAACGAGCCGACTACGGTGCGTCATTGGTGCGGCGTGGCGTCGATCATGCTGGGGATCCTGCTGATGAGTCTGCAATCATGAAAGGTTATCTTTGGGGGGCGGGCAGCGTTCTGTTAGTGACGTTGGCCCAGTTGCTGATGAAGTGGGGAATGGGGCAAATCCCGCTGTTGTCGTTTGCCGATGTTACCTGGCCGTTACTCAGCCAGTACGGAATGGCCTTGATAGCGGTGGCCGTTGGCATCTTCGGCTATGCATTATCAATGCTGTGCTGGTTCTTCGCGCTACATTATCTGCCACTGAACCGGGCTTATCCGCTATTGAGCGTCAGCTACGCGCTGGTTTACCTGGCGGCGGTGATCCTGCCCTGGTTTAATGAATCGGCCACTTTGCTCAAAACGCTGGGGACGCTGTTTATTCTGTTCGGCGTCTGGTTGATTAACAGCCATCGGGCGGCAAAAAATCGTTAATAGCGGAAAAAACGCTGTTGATTCGAATATCTCATGGACAAACCTTGCCTTTTTATTATCTTGAGCGATAAATTAATGCCAAACAGCATTCTCCTTACCTGGGGTGGCGTGGTGAAATATCGCAGGCGGTTGATCCGCTTCGGTGTTCAAGTGAAAGGTAAAATGCGATGCGTGTGTGGTTTCTATTAGCCAGTTTAATTCTCGCCGGTTGCAGCAGCCATGCGCCGCCGCCGAGTGGCCGTTTGTCCGATTCCATCGTGGTGGTAGCGCAATTGAACGAGCAACTGCGTCAATGGTATGGCACCCCGTATCGCTACGGTGGGCTAGATCGCGGCGGTGTTGACTGTTCCGGCTTTGTCTATCGCACCTTCAGCGATCGTTTTGATATGCAATTACCGCGATCCACGGCACAGCAAACCGGGCTGGGGACCAAAGTCTCGCGCGACGAGCTGATGCCGGGCGATTTGGTGTTCTTTAAAACCGGCAGCGGAGAGAATGGCCTGCATGTGGGGATCTACGATACCAACGACGAGTTTATTCATGCTTCTACCAGCAAAGGCGTGACGCGTTCCTCACTCAACAACGTTTACTGGCGCAAGGTGTACTGGCAGGCGCGCCGGATTTAACGCCCCAAACCCGCTATCTGGTGTATTATGGCAGCACTGCATGATGAGGTGACTGCCATGAATTCCTTACGTTTATTGATTTCCGATTCCTACGATCCCTGGTTTAATCTGGCGGTAGAAGAGTGCATCTTCCGCGAAATGACCACGCAAAAAATCCTCTTCCTGTGGCGTAATGCCGAAACCGTGGTGATCGGCCAGTCGCAGAACCCGTGGAAAGAGTGCAATACCCGGCGAATGGAGCAGGATGGCATTCGTCTGGCACGGCGCAGCAGCGGCGGCGGGGCAGTGTTTCACGATTTGGGCAATACCTGCTTTACCTTTATGGCCGGTAAGCCCGGTTATGATAAAACCGTCTCTACCGGCATTATTCTGGCGGCGCTGAAACAGCTGGGTGTTGATGCTTCGGCTTCCGGACGTAACGATTTGGTGGTCGAAACGGCCGACGGAGTGCGCAAGATCTCCGGCTCAGCCTACCGCGAAACTCAGGATCGCGGTTTTCATCACGGTACGCTGCTGTTGAATGCCGATCTCAATCGCCTGGCAGACTATCTCAATCCCGATCCGAAAAAATTGCAGGCGAAAGGCATCACTTCCGTGCGTTCCAGGGTCGCCAACCTGGCCGAGTTTGTGCCAGAAATCGACCATCAGCAGGTTTGTGACGCCGTCATTCAGGCTTTCTTCGCCCATTATGGTGAAACGGCACAGCCGGAAGTGATCTCCCCGGATGTCTTCCCAGACCTGCCTGATTTTGCCCAGCAATTTGCCAAGCAGAGCAGTTGGGAATGGAATTTTGGCAAAGCGCCAGCGTTTAGCCACTTGCTGAATGAGCGCTTTACCTGGGGTGGGGTGGATATCTTCTTTGACGTGGAGAAGGGCGCGATTGTACGCGCGCAGATCTTCACCGACAGCCTTAACCCTGCGCCATTACAGACTTTGGCCGAAAAACTGGTGGGCTGTGCCTATCGCAGCGAGGCGTTGGCAGACTGTTGTGCACAGCTGGTAGCGCAATATCCGCAGCAGGAGAACGAGCTTAGTGAGTTGCGGCGTTGGCTGTTGGAAACCATCAAGTAGTGCTGTGTGGCAAATAAATTAGGAATTTTATTAATAAAATCAGGTGGTCGCCGCATCACCTGATCGTTGAACATCAAAAATGAATTCACACCTTGCATAAGGCTATTAATTTGTAACGATAGCTGCCGCAAAGTAAATTAACGCATCTGACTGCCTGCACAAAAAAACATCGCTAAAACTATCAATTACTTGGCAATGCCTGGCTAATCGCATTACTATTTCTGAACTATCTCCCAGGGATTGATCGGTATAACTTATTGTTATAGGATGTTTTGCACGCCATTAAGCCTCTGGCATTAAAATGAATATTCAATCTGACGTTGATTTTATTAGTCAGTATGTCTTCCTGCCGATTTACGCCATGACGGGAAGATTACTGGCGGTGGAACTTCTCACCCGTTTTACTGGCTCGGGCGATAACCTGGCGATGCCTACGGAGATCGGCCTGCGGTTATTAACCCCGGAACAAAGGATTGAGTTATTCAACGACCAGTTAATGCTGGCCGAAAAGCAGGCCTCGTGGTTTGTTGCCAACAAGGTGCTGTTGACCATTAATATCGAAGAAACGGTTGTCGATTGGCTGCTTGGCAGCGAAGAGCGTCGTCAACGCGTTCAGCAGTTGCCGTTTATTGCCTTTGAAATCAACGAGAGTTTCCCCAACCTTTCCGCGGGGAAAGACAACGGGAAAATCCGCTTGTTAAGTGCTTACTTTTCGCTGTGGCTCGATGGCTTCGGTTCGGGCAAAGCGACGTTGACCGCCTTGTACGATGGTTTATTTGATGTTGTGAAGATCGACAAACGTTTTTATTGGCAATTGGTTACCCAACAGGGATATGACCTGGTTATCGATTCACTGCTTAAGAATATCAATCAACTTTGTAAGGGAGTTATTGTTTGCGGCATTGAGAAACATGAGTATTTCAATAAACTGACCAACACCGGTGTTTTAGGGCTACAGGGATTTTTATGGCCTGCCATCAGTGTGGATAATCTGCGGTCTCTACGCAGGATTGCTGAAGAGTTCGATAATAATAACTGATTTTTGCTTACACACCGGGGTAAATAGTGGACTGGATGATTTTTACCGTGATCCCAGTACTGATAATTATTGTCGCTTTATCATTGATAAAGCACTTTAGCCATGCGCGTAGTAGGTCATTAAAAGACTCACGTCGCCGGCGCTAAATAACCAAGCTAACAGGGCTCACCACCGCTTTTTAGTCTACCACGCCCCTGCTGCTTTCCGGCCAGGGGCGATTCCCTTGTAAATCCTCCGTGTTAATCCGCTCCTCCAGGCTCTACACTAAGCGTTACGGAGGGCCTATGCCGCAATTTGAAAACGCTTATTACCAACAGCTGCCTGGTTTTTATACCGCACTGCAGCCGACGCCGCTCAAAGCGGCCCGTTTGCTGTATTACAGCCAGCCGCTGGCTGAGGAACTGGGGTTGGACGCTAGCTGGTTTACTCCAGAGAAAACGCCAATCTGGGCAGGTGAAACCCTGTTACCCGGCATGCAGCCTTTGGCGCAGGTTTACAGCGGCCATCAGTTTGGTTCCTGGGCGGGGCAGTTGGGAGATGGCCGGGGGATCCTGCTGGGCGAACAGCGGCTCGCGGACGGCCGCAGTATGGACTGGCATCTGAAAGGCGCTGGGTTAACGCCGTATTCCCGCATGGGCGATGGGCGGGCGGTGCTGCGCTCGGTGATCCGTGAATTCCTGGCCTCCGAGGCGCTATACCATTTGGGGATCCCGACGACGCGGGCCCTGACAATTGTCACCAGCGAGCATCCGGTGTTCCGTGAACAACCGGAGCGCGGGGCAATGCTGCTGCGAGTGGCGGAAAGCCATGTCCGCTTTGGTCATTTCGAACATTTCTATTACCGCAAACAGTCGGAACAGGTCAGGCAACTGGCGGACTTCGTTATTGCGCGCCATTGGTCGCAATGGGTTGATGAACAAGATCGCTATCTGCTGTGGTTTACCGATGTGGTGGAACGTACCGCACGTATGATTGCTCACTGGCAGTGCGTGGGGTTTGCCCACGGGGTGATGAATACCGACAATATGTCGATCCTCGGCCTGACGATGGATTATGGGCCTTATGGGTTCCTTGATGACTACCAGCCAGACTATATCTGCAATCACTCCGATCATCAGGGCCGTTATGCGTTCGATAACCAGCCAGCCGTGGGGCTATGGAATCTGCATCGATTGGCGCAAACGCTGTCCGGTTTGCTGAGTGCCGAGCAGTTACAGCAGGCGCTGGCCGCCTATGAACCGGCGCTGATGCAGGCTTATGGCGAGCAAATGCGTGCCAAACTGGGCTTCTTCACCCAGTCAAAACAGGATAACGATCTGCTGACCGGCTTATTGAGTCTGATGGCACAAGAAGGGCGTGACTACACTCGAACCTTCCGTCTATTGAGCGATGTTGAGCAGCAACAGTCGCAAACGCCAATGCGCGATGAATTTATCGATCGAGAGGCGTTTGACGGCTGGTATCAACAATATCGCCAGCGCTTACAGCTTGAACAGGTGAGTGATGCCGAGCGCCAGCAAGCGATGAAGCTGGCGAATCCTAAACTGATTTTGCGTAATTATCTGGCGCAGCAGGCCATCGAAGCGGCAGAGCAGGACGATGTCACTAAGCTGGCACGTTTGCACCAGGCGTTGCTGCAACCTTTTGCCGATGATGCCCAGTATGACGATCTGGCGGCCTTGCCACCGGATTGGGGTAAGCATCTGGAAATTTCCTGTTCGAGCTGAATGCAGCAAGCCCTCCATGGCTTACCGTTACTGACGTAAAAACACCTGCGGCAGTGCGGTTTCCGGGTGGGCGGCGACACCGAGATCTGCCTGATACCAACGCGTCAGGATATCCGTCTGTAATACCTGCTGCGGGGTACCGGAAGCGACCAGGCGGCCCTGATGCAACAGCAGAATGCGATCGGCGTACAGCGCGGCCAGATTAAGATCGTGCAATACGCAACAGACCGCCAACGGCTGCTGACGCGTCAGGGAGCGGAGCAGGCGTAAGGTATGTTGTTGATGATACAGATCGAGCGCCGAGGTGGGTTCGTCAAGGAATAACCAGGATGGTGCGGGTTGTGGCTGCCACAACTGCACCAATACTCTGGCCAGTTGCACCCGCTGCTGTTCCCCGCCGGAAAGCTGGCGGTAATCACGGTGGGCCAGGCTGGTGCAATCGGTCTGCTCCATCACCTGTTGGATCGCCCGTTTGGCATCGCGCCCGCTATGCGGGGAGCGTCCCATGGCCACCACTTCTTCCACGGTAAACGGAAAGGCCAGCTCGCTGTGTTGACGCATTACCGCCCGGACCTTGGCCAACTGCTGCGGTTGCCACTGCTCAAGCGGTTTACCTTGCAGGCGGCACTCGCCACAGTCTGCGGCCAGATAACCGGTAAGTAAGCGAAGCAGGGTCGACTTCCCCGCGCCGTTGGGGCCGATAATCGCCACCATCTCACCGCTGGCGATGCTGAGGGAAACATCGGTGATCAACCGGCGCTCCCCCAGGTTGTAACGCAATTGCCGTGCCGTCAGCGTTGATGAATCATCCACCCGTGCGCTCCCGCTGGCGCATCACCAGCCACAGAAAATAGGGACCACCGATCAGGCTGGTCATCAGGCCTACCGGCATTTCTGCCGGGGCGACCAGCGTACGTGCCAGCGTATCGCTCACCAGCAGCAGGCAGGCACCGCCGAGTGCAGAGGCTGGTAACAACCAACGGTGATCGCCCCCAAGCCGCATGCGCACCAGGTGGGGGACCACCAGGCCAATAAAGCCGATCACGCCACTCATCGCTACGGCGGCCCCAATCAGCAGGGCGCTGAGCAATAGCAACTGCAGCTTGGCGCGTTGCACATTGACCCCAAGGTAATGTGCCTCTTCATCGCCCAGTTGTAGCAGATTCAAACGACGAGCCTGTAACAGCGTCAGCAATGCGGCAGGCAGGATCAGCGAAGCGGATACCACCAGGGTGGGCCACTGTGACTGGCTAAGGCTGCCCATCATCCACAGCGAAAACTGACGTAATTGCTGGTCGCTACTGAGGTACGACAGCACGCCAATCGCTGCCATGCACAGCGCATTGATGGCGATACCGGCCAGCAACAGCCGCGACAGGCTGCCGTGTCCGCTGCGGCTGATGCCGTAAATCAGTATTGAAACCAGCAGGCTGCCAAGAAACGCCGCCAGCATATGGCTATACAGAGCGATGAGCGGGGGCAGGGCCAGCGGCATGACGATCACCAGGGCGACGAACAGTGCGCCGCCGCTGCTGATCCCCAACAGGCTGGGATCGGCCAAGGGGTTGCGGAACAATCCCTGCATCACCGCCCCGGAAACCGCCAACGCGCAGCCGATCACTACGGCCAATAGCACGCGTGGCAGGCGAATATTCAGCCAGATATGCCAGGAGGCATCGCTGAAAGGAGCCTGCCACAGGGTTCGAAATGACAGTGTCAACGCCCCAAGGTTAGCGGCCCCAAGCGCCAGGATCGTCAGCAGGATCAGCAGGCTGACGATCGCCAGGCGGGGTGAGGTTCGGCAACGCATTACTTTTGCTCCGCCGCTTTACGCAACAGGCCCAGCGCCTGCGGCGTTTCCAGACCAAAACCGAGCAGCGCCATATCATCAACGATCAGCACGCGGCGATTTTTCCCCGCCGGTGTCAGAGCCATGCCGGGCAACAGCCACAGGTTTTCCTGGCCACCGATGGAGCGAACGCCATCGGTAGTTACCAACAGCAAGTCTGGTGCGCTGGCAATCACGCCCTCTTGCGAGAGCGGGCGGTATCGGCTGAAACCTTGCATCGCGTTTTTCAACCCAGCGGCTCTGATAATGGCATCTGCCGCGGTTTGCTGGCCCGCGGCCATGGGGGTGATACCTCCGTGACTCATCACGAACAGCACTTTCACCGGTAGCGGCGTATTGGCTATCGCTGCCAACTGTTGCTGATAGCCTTCGGCCAACTGCTTGCCTTGGCTACTGCGATTGATGGCATCGGCTATCACGCTGATTTTTTCGGGCACCGCCTGCACGGTGGTATCCCCAGGGATACGCACCACCTTCACGCCACTGTCTTCCAATTGCTTGAGCACCAACGCTGGCTCTGCCAACTCGGTAGTCAGGATCAGGGTGGGTTTCAGCGCCAGAATACCTTCGGCATTCAGCTGGCGCATATAGCCTACGTCGGGCAATTTCTGCACCGCAGCAGGGTGCAAACTGGTACTGTCTCGTGCCACAACTTCATCGCCCGCGCCCAGCGCGAAGGCAATTTCGGTCACGTCACCGCCTATCGAAACAATCCTCTCGGCCGCCACGGCGGCTAATGGAAACGCCAGGGCGATGCACAGCGCCAGGCGACGGGGCAATGAAGCTATCATGCGGCGACTTCCTTCGGTTCAAGTGCAGCAACCTGCTCACGCCACTGGAGCTGCTCCGGTTGGCCTTCGGTACGCTGCCCGTAAAGTTGAGCGATCTGGGTGCCATCGGCAGCAAACAGCTCCAGGCTGGTGACCATGCCATCTTTAGTTGGTTTGCGGGTGATCCAGCTTTCGGCGATCGCCCCTTCAATCAGGTGCAGGGTAAAGTGGCGATTGAAGATGTTGACCCAGCCGTCCTGCGGCATCAGGCGCTCAATCTGGCCGGTAAAGATTTGCACACAGCCCCGGTTGCCGACGAAGATCATGATTTCGTTCTGCGCAGACTTGGCGGCTTCCAGGAGCGCCGTCAGCGCGCTGTTGTCCACACGATAGGCCAGATCGTTACCCACGGCGCGGAAGGCCTGTTGGCGGGTCAGATTATTGCGGCTCAGCAGTTGGAAGAACTGGTGGACGTCGGTCATGGCTCGCCAGTCGGCATCGATTTTGGCGGCATCTGGCGCGCTGTTGCTCTCTTTAATTTCGGCCGGTTGCAGCTCCAGTGTCGGGTTTTCCGCACTTTGATGGCGCTCGACCAGGGCGAACCAGGCGGCGAGATCGGTTTCGTCTGTGGTGTAGACCTTATGCAGCGCGTCGCCTTGATGATCAAAGAACTGAATGCTGTGGCGCACGCCACGCTTGTTGGTTTCACTCAGGGCAAAAACGCTGGCCCAGTGGTTGAGGAACAGGCGCAGATCCAGCTCGCGCGGATTGAGGATCAGCCCGGCATGGCCATTGAGGTGCTGATTCTGATAACGCCCAACCTGCTCGTGTACCGCATAGCTGTTACGCGTGATGGATTTGGTGACGCCAACCTGTTCCAGTTCGGTCAGCAGCGTACGGGCATCGGCCTGCAGGCGACGAGCATCGTGGCCGACGCGGGCGTGGGTCAGTTCGCCTTCGCTGATACGCAACAGCTCGGCCAGATCGCGGGCATATTTACCTGGGTGATCAATTTTCGCCTGCTCATAACGTTGGTATAGGGTCTCGCTCATTAATTTGTTTCCTGTGCTGGTGGGTGAGGAGCGGGCAAAAACGGTCTGCCCGCTGTGGTTCAAAGGGTTACCACTGATAGCTGACCAGCAGTTTGGCGTTACGACCATCCTGCGGAATGCCCTGTGGTGAGTAATATTCTTTATCGAAAGCGTTCCCCAGTACCACGGTAGTGGTGACGCCCTGCAGGTCTTCACGGCCTTTATAGCTGAGGTAGAAATCGTTCACGCCATACCCGGCTTGCTTGCTGTAGCCGGTAGCCACGTGGTGCGCACTCTGGGCAAAGGTTCCCACCCAGCCGGTGGATAAACCGGTCTCGGCAATAGGAATATCCAGCACGCTGGTGACCGTATCCGGGTTGATACTGGAGAGCCAGTCACCCGTCGTTTCATCTTTACCACGTGTGCGGTTGTAGGCCAGATCCAAACCGAACCACTGGGTTTTATAGTTCAGCGAGGCATCCCATCCCCAAATTTTGGCGCGATCGATATTGGTTGAGAAGGTAGTACAGCTGATGCAGTACATACCGCGTGGGCCACGGCCTAACTCCATGGTGACACCGGTAGTAATATAATCTCTGGCTTTGGTATCGAAGTAGCTGGCCTTGAATTGCAGGCTGTCATCGGCCATTAACAGATCGTCAAAGCGCAAGCCGAAGCTGTATTCCTGCGTAGCGTTGGTTTCCGGCTTCAGATTCGGGTTAGGCACCCAATAGTTGGTGATGGTGGTCGGTCCCATCGGGATCGAGAAGTGCTTGGAGTCGTTGTACATCTCGCCCATGGTTGGTGCGCGGAACGCCTGAGCATAGGAGGCGAACATCATCAGCCAATCGGTAGGGGTAACGCTCATCACACCACGGGATGACCACTTGTTGGCATTGACGTCGTCATAACCGTCGCTAGAGCCTTTGTAGTTGTCATAACGCGTCCCGGCCAGGAAAGAGACGGGCAGGTCACGCAGAGTGATCTCATCCTGCAACCAGCCGGAAGCGAAGTTGATTTTGGCCTGCGGGAAGCTCTCTGTTGCCCCCCCTGGCGTCTGTTCCTGTCGGTAGGCTTCGCTACCATAGGTAAACAGGTGCGAAGCGAAGCTGTCAGCAAACAGGCGGGTACGGTTTTCCAGCTTGCCACCTTTGGTAGTTTGTTTGCGAGCTTCATCCGTGCTGCCGTCGATATGCGCATTGATCTCTACTTCGGAGTAATAGAGCTTGGCATCGGCATCCAGCCAATCCTGGCCTGTGGGCTTGAGCTTATAGCCGAGCTGTGCGTCACGCTGAATTGTAGAACGGTCAGTTAACACATTGCTGCTGGAAACATCAGGCGTTTGCGGATTCTTAGGTTCTTGCGCCCGGTTGTTGTAATAACGCAGATTACCGCTCAGGGACTGGTTGTCATCGATGGCCCAGGTGCCTTTGGCCAGAACGTTGCTGATGGTCTCGTCGTTCGGTGCATTAAAGCCATCGCCCTGGCGAATATCACCGATATCGCGGGTGCCGAAAGAGATCAGACCATCGAGATCGTCAGTTTTACCGTAAGCGCTGGCGCCCATGCCCAGGCTATGATCGCCGGTAGCCGCTGTGCCGAACACGCGGTAGCCGGTGTTATGGCCTGGCAACAGCAGATCGGCGGCATCCACCGTTTCATAGGAGATAACCCCACCTAATGCGCCACTGCCGTACAACAGTGCCGATGGGCCACGCACTACTTCAATCCGTTTTACCAAGCCAGGATCCAGGAAGGTGCCATTGATATGGCCGGTATCGGTTCCCTGACGAATACCATCAACCAGGATCAACACGCCACGGCGATCGTAACCCCGCATCATAATGTCTTGCCCATTGCTCCGGCCAGTACCGGTTACGGTAACCCCAGGCACATGACGCAGCATATCGCCGGCGGTGGTGGCGGTTTGGCTCTGAGGGCTGTTGCCGTCGATCACCGTCACCATCATCGGCGCTTCAAAACTGCTGCGCTGATTACCGGTGGCGACCACGGTCATGGTCTCATCTTTGTTTTTTTCTTGTGCCTTGGTGGCAGCGGAAACACTGGTGTCGGTCTGGGCAAAAACCACCGTAGGCAAAGCGCAGGCAATGGCCAGGCTTAATGCGGATAAACGCAGCCGGGAGGCAAAAATGGCAGGCATGTGGCAACTCTCCGTATGACTCAACATATCAATAGATTTGCTGGCTGCCTGGATCGCAAGATCGGGGTGGCTGGCGTTAAAAGGAACTAAGACGTTATTTGGTTAAGATCAATTTTCCCGCTTTGGTTTGGCGAAGTTGATAGCGTTGCCCTTGATGGATGATCACCGCCAGCCCATCAGCACCCAGCAGCTCGGCACTGTCGAAGCAGGGCGGTAAAACGGCAGGAGCACTGCCGTCAGGAGTCACCAAAGCGTTGTTGGACTGTTGGCAATTATTGAGATTGTCCATAAATTCAACCGGTAAATGGTAATTAATATCAAATTGATAATCATTATCATGTGAACGAAAGGTTACATCAAGGGAAATTTTCTTACCGATGGAACCTTTTTGTCGTCATGCTTACCGGGGCTAGATTGATTGCGACCAATTTGCTGATAAAACGGCTATTTCAACAAGGTTTCGATACGGCTGAACAGGCGCTCAGGTTTGGTGATGGGGGCAAAGCGTGTGATCCGCTCGCCATCGGCGGTGAGCAGGAATTTGGTGAAGTTCCACTTGATACGTTGGCTGCCTAACAGACCGGGAGCACGGCGTTTTAACTCGCTGAACAGGGGATGCGCCTGCGCGCCATTGACGTCGATCTTGCTGAACAGCGGAAAGCTGACGCCATAGTTGAGGGTGCAGAAGTTGGCAATCTCCAGCGGATTGCCCGGCTCTTGTCCGCCAAACTGATTGCAGGGGAAGCCCAGCACCATCAACCCGCGTGAGCGGTAATACTGCCACAGCTTTTCCAAGCCCGCATACTGCGGGGTAAAGCCACATTTGCTGGCGGTATTGACCACCAGATAGGCCCGCGCCGGGAAGTCGGCCAGCGTTTTATGTTCTCCTTGCAGGGTGATACAGGGAATGGACAGCAGTGAATGGTTCACGGAAGAGGGCTCCAGATCGGTTTAGCGGCGGATGTTTGGCAAGTATAGCTGAATGATGTAACACTATCTCGTACCATAGGGGCTAAATAATTGGCTGTCGGTGTTGTGCTGACAATAATGCGCTATTGCAAAAAACACTTTTAACCTGATAAAAAAGAACTGTTGTTATAGCCAGAAAAAAGCCTTGATGGCAAATGTTATTTAATATAAACAGTGCGTTGCATAATTACCTTTTTTATTTAAATTGACATTTAAATAAAAAAGCCAATATTTAAAAATTCCATTTTTTCCACTAAAGTTATTGACTCTTGAGTTTTTCAATGTTTATTATCGCATTTATAGACGATGTAATTGCAAACCGAGGGGGGTATGAAAAAAATGCTATTTTGTTGATGTCAATTGGTTTGATGGCTTTTATCTCTCACGCAGAGGAAATGCGGGGAAATATGGGGGCGGAACCGGTGAAGTCAATTTTAAAAATTGATGATTTTCTTCCGAAAAAGCAAAGGTGGTCATTTGGAACGGGAGTGAATATCATCAATGAAAGTGCTGAAGGAGGGTATTCCGGTGTTTATATAAATCAAATCAGCCCTGGCCAGTATGTTATCGATCGCACCTCATTATCCTATCGGCGGGAAAAGAATGGGATGTCAGGATATCTTTCGGGGATGTATGGGTTGACGCGCCAACTATCTTTATCAGCCACTGCAAATGGGCAATGGGTCAATACAAGATATTTGTTGGAAAATAATACTGGTGTGACTAAAAATGAGTACAGATTTAATGGGGTAGGGGTTGGGATAAGCTATCAATTTTATCGACTGTCGGATTATACGGTTTTGTTTTCTGGCGGAAATTTCAAACATGGTGTGCTACAGAGTTACGTTCTTGGCTCATCTCTCAGTTGGATATATGACCCTCTCGTTCTGAATCTGTCATTCGGTTATCTCGATGGTATTTCGAAGGAGAGATTTACTAACGACTATCAAGCCTACACGCTATCGGGAAAAGTTGTCTTTGCTATTAACCCTGAGGTTAATTTAAATTGGGGAGTTTCTAAGGATGTCATAAATGCATATAGTGATATTTCAAGCCAGAAAGAGTGGAGCAGTAAAACCTCGCTTTCAGTTGGCACGGCAGTGAACTTGGCAGAGAATACTATTGGCAGCGTTAGTGTTAAAGGAGGGGTAGGCAACAACAAAGGTTCTGTCATATCTATTGGTTTTAACTATAAAATGTGAATAGCTATCAATCTTCATGCCGTCAGAACGTTAGGGATATCTTTCTTATGGTATTCCAACGCCATATTTTAATGTCTAAAGGTAGCCAATATGATGAAGATAAAACAGGTTTTGTTTATTTGCGTTTTAGGCTATTACTCTGTTTTTAGTGTGAATGTGTGCGCTGAAAACAAACTGGAATCCTTGGATAAGGAGAAGCATCGTAAGTTAGAGGCATTGGGATATCGTTCATTTTTGCCATTAAATATGGAGGAGTTAGATAATACCAAAGGTAAGGTTGGCCCTCTGGTTCTTGGTGCCATTGGGGCGGCAGGAGGCGCTGCTGGGTCAATTGGTATTGACTTATCAAATGGAGCGCAAATAAATTGGGGGAATGCAGCCACTGCGGCCGTCGGTGGTTTTGTAACCGGTGCTACGGGGGGATTAATGGGCGCTACGGTGTCAGGGGCAGCTGCCAGTGCGGCTTTAGGTGTAAGTGCTATGGGGGCGACTAATGCGGCTATTGGCGGTCTTGGTGGCGGTGGAAGAGGGTCATGTGATACTTGTCATAAGAAGAAATAATATGTCTATATTTAATGTCGGCTTGCTTATAGTGGCAACCTGTTGTCATTTCATTACAGGCGTAAAAATATTTATGGATGTTAAAATGAGTGCCATTGCTTTTTCATCATTAATGCTGGTTTTGGCGGGGTTAATAAGTGGTCATGTTGTTTTTACTTCGGCTTACTCCCTGTTGATGATTTTTATGGCTGCTATTATCCACTGGCTGTCTAAAAAGAAACGCATAAAAAAAGTTAACGGTATGGGTATTATGTATGTGAATTTATCTTCGCTACCCACTATCGTTTACCTGGCTCAATGGATAGGTTCATGATTTTGAGTAGCATCGAAAGGGGGCACTAGTAATAATTTTCGCATGATATTTATGGAGGGCTATTGAAGAGATGGATGGTGAGCGTTATATGTTTTTTTATGCTTTTTAGTGGTTGTCAAACGAGTGTGAAAGCAACCTATCTGCACACTAAGTTTCTGGGGGGGAATAGGCAGTTGTATGATAACACCTGCGGGGTGGCTTCTCTTGAATTTATTTCAAGGCAATATTACAACATTGATACATCAGAACTAAAGTTGATAAGTAACATCGGTGTAAAACCTGAGTATTCACTCTTGGATATTAGCATGCTATCAAAAAAAATGGGGTTGGATACCATAGGCATTAAAATTACATCAAAACAATTAAAGCAGCTTCACTCACCCGCCATTCTATACATAAACAGATTTGGAAAAGAACACTTTGTGGTTTTCCATGGGGTGATTGATGGCGTTATTCAAATATACGATCCTGCCTGGGGGTATATTAACTACCCATTCTCCCAGTTTGAACGATATTGGCGTAGAGAGGGGGGTTTTGGTCGCGCGCTGCTTTTTCTGGATGATATTAAAATCGATTTCAACGAAAGGTTGATTTACAAAAAGATGGTCTCGATAGAGTGAGTTGCCCAAATGTTTGTGAAATCGTATGTGCTATTGTGAGATGGTGGTTCTACCCGCGAATAAGAGCCAGCATGCCAAAAGCATGCTGGCTAAAATAATCAGAAACGGGTATCCACCGCATCGGCCAGCATAGCCAGCAACTGCTCGCTGTCCGACCAGCTCAGGCAAGGGTCGGTAATGGATTGGCCGTAGGTTAGCGATTGGCCAGCCACGATTTTTTGCGTGCCTTCCACCAGGAAGCTTTCAGCCATCACGCCAGCGACGGCCACGGAGCCTGCGCGGATCTGTTGGCAGACGTTTTCCGCCACTTCCAACTGGCGGCGATGCAATTTCTGGCAGTTGCCGTGGCTGAAGTCGATCACCAGCTGTTCAGGTAAATCGAACTCGCGCAGGCTATCACAGGCGGCTACGACATCGGTCGCGTGATAGTTTGGCGTCTTGCCGCCGCGCATGATGATATGGCCATAAGGGTTGCCGCTGGTTTGGTAAATGGTCATCTGGCCGGTTTTGTCTGGCGACAGGAACATATGACCGGCGCGTGCAGCACGGATGGCATCAATGGCGATGCGGGTATTGCCGTCGGTACCGTTTTTGAAACCAACCGGGCAAGAGAGCGCCGAGGCCATTTCACGGTGGATCTGGCTTTCGGTGGTGCGAGCGCCAATTGCGCCCCAGCTGATCAGGTCGGCAATATACTGGCCGATCACCATATCCAGGAACTCGGTCGCCGTTGGCAGGCCAAGCTGATTCACTGACAATAGCAGCTTGCGCGCCATCTCAATGCCACGGTTGACCTGATAGCTGCCGTCCAGGTCGGGATCGGAAATCAAGCCTTTCCAGCCCACCACGGTGCGCGGTTTTTCAAAATAGGTGCGCATCACGATTTCCAGGCGATCCTGATAGCGCTCGCGCAGTACGTTAAGACGGGTGGCATAGTCCATCGCCGCATCCAGATCGTGAATGGAGCAGGGGCCAATCACTACCAACAGGCGCTTATCTTCGCCGGTGAGGATTTTTTCAATACGTTTACGTGACGCTGTCACGTTATCGGCTACCGATGCTGAGATCGGCAACTTTTCTGCCAACGCCTGAGGCGTGACCAAGCTGTCGATGCGCGCGGTCCGCAGTTCATCTGTTTTGTGCATGATTGTCTCTAAAACTGTTCTTCGCGACGGCAGGAATACCGGGAAGTGATGGCGATCACAATAACGCAAAAACGGCTGATTTCAACCGTAGAGATTGTGATCGGCTGATTAAAACCGGTAAAAAAGCACAAAAGAGGGGGAATGGACGACTATCCGGCCAGCCCCTACTATCAGAACATTCGCCGGCTCATACCGAGGATATCGAGGATCTTGGTGGAGATCTCCTCCACCGAATAGTTGGTGGTATTGAGGTAGCGGATCTGGTTTTTGCGAAACAGTGCTTCCACTTCGGCAACTTCCATCCTGCATTGGCGCGGGGAAGAGTAACGGCTGTTTTCGCGGCGTTCTTCGCGGATCGCCGTTAACCGCTCTGGGTTAATGGTCAACCCAAATAATTTATGTTGAAACGGCTTTAGCGCGGCGGGTAGCTGCAAATTGTCCATATCATCGGCCGTAAACGGATAGTTGGCCGCGCGGATACCAAATTGCATCGCCAGATACAGGCTGGTAGGGGTTTTACCGCAGCGGGATACGCCGAGCAGGATCACCTGAGCCTGATCGAGATTGCGCAGCGATATGCCGTCATCATGGGCCAGGGTGTATTCAATGGCCGCGATCCGGGCGTCATACTTGCCCAGATTGTTTTCCGTCAGCCCGTGGGTGCGATTAGGGACCGGCGTTGGATCCACCGCTAATTCCCCCTGTAGCGGGCCAACCAGGGCTTGCACGATATCCTGGCAGAATCCTTCACTTTGGGTGATCACCTGGCGAACCTCCGGCGAGATAATCGAATAGAACACCAGTGGGCGCACACCGGTTTGTTGGTAAATATCATTGATCTGCTGGCATACGCCCCGCGCACGCGCTTCGGTTTCCACAAAGGGCAGAGTGAAAGTGGTGGCCTTGACGGGAAACTGTGACAGCACCGCATGCCCCAATACTTCGGCGGTAATGGCCGTGCCATCCGAGATATAAAAAACGCTTCTTTCCACCCATAACTCCTTAATGCCTGAAACGACGGATAGCAACATCATGGTCTGCATACCCACATACGGTAAAGAGGAGGACAGAAATTTTGTGACGCTGGGGATCATTCGCGGCAATTGAATATATTTAATAAAACTAGATTTCATTTTTAATAAAATGAATGGTGCTATTTTAACTACCTGCTCCGACGCAAATTGGCGCTATTTTCGTCAAATCAATCACTAAAATTACGGGTATTTAAGCAAAAGTTTAAATAATACATAATTTGTTGAATTGTAAGCTTTTAGCCAGTTAGGGAACGATCCCTAATAAAATTGTGCTCGCTGGAATTCTCTTAATTGCTATTTTCTTCATTGGCTTGATCGATTCACCTGTCTATTGTCTATGGATCATTGTGCTAGTGTGGGTGGGTGCCGTTTTTGCGGTACCCGTCAAAAATCCGTCAATACCCTACTGATAGCAATAAGGATTGTCTCGATGTCTAACAATGGCCCAGACTTGCGTAATGTGCTTTGGTACAACCAGCTTGGCATGCACGACGTTGACCGTGTCGGTGGCAAAAATGCCTCCCTCGGTGAAATGATCACCAATCTCTCCGATTTGGGCGTGGCCGTACCCAACGGTTTCGCCACCACCGCCCAGGCATTTAACGATTTTCTTGAGCAAAGTGGGGTTAACCAGCGCATTTATCAGCTGCTGGATCAGACTGACGTGGACGATATTGCTCAACTGTCCAAGGCCGGTGCGCAAATTCGCCAATGGGTGATCGATACGCCTTTCCACGCGGAATTTGAACGTGAAATTACCCTGGCGTACCAACAACTGTCCGAGGGCGAAAGCGAAGCCTCCTTTGCCGTGCGTTCTTCCGCAACGGCCGAAGATATGCCAGACGCCTCGTTTGCTGGCCAGCAGGAAACCTTCCTCAACGTGCAGGGCATTGATGCGGTGATGGTGGCGATCAAACACGTCTTCGCCTCTCTGTTTAACGACCGGGCCATCTCTTACCGTGTGCATCAGGGTTACGATCACCGTGGCGTGGCGCTTTCCGCCGGTGTGCAGCGCATGGTGCGCTCCGACCTGGCTTCATCTGGGGTCATGTTTACCATTGATACCGAGTCCGGCTTTGATCAGGTGGTATTTATTACCTCGGCGTTCGGCCTGGGGGAAATGGTGGTGCAAGGGGCGGTCAACCCGGATGAGTTTTATGTCCATAAACCGACGCTGCTGAAGGGCAAACCGGCCATTGTGCGCCGCAACCTTGGCTCGAAAAAAATCCGCATGGTGTACGCACCTTCACAGGATCACGGCAAACAGGTCCGTATCGAAGATGTGCCAGAAGAGCAACGCAATCGTTTCTCTTTGACCGATGATGAAGTCCAGGCACTGGCACATCAGGCGTTGTTGATCGAAAAACACTATGGCCGCCCGATGGATATCGAGTGGGCCAAAGACGGCCACACCGGCAAGCTGCTGATAGTCCAGGCGCGGCCAGAAACCGTGCGCTCCAATGAGCAGGTGATGGAACGCTACCAACTGAACGCTAACAGCACCGTGCTGGTGGAAGGGCGAGCCATTGGCCATCGCATTGGGGCAGGCCCGGTGAAGGTCATCCACAATATCAGCGAAATGGATCGTATCGAGCCGGGCGACGTATTGGTCACCGACATGACCGACCCGGATTGGGAACCGATCATGAAGAAGGCGGCAGCGATCGTAACCAACCGTGGTGGACGTACCTGCCATGCAGCGATCATTGCACGCGAACTGGGGATCCCTGCCGTTGTAGGTTGTGGCCATGCAACGGACCTGCTGAAAGAAGGGCAGAAAGTCACCGTCTCCTGCGCCGAAGGCGACACCGGCTTTGTCTACAGCGACATGCTGGAGTTCAGCGTACAAAGCTCGGAAGTCACTGAACTGCCGGAACTTCCGTTGAAGATTATGATGAACGTCGGAAACCCTGACCGTGCGTTCGACTTCGCTCGCTTGCCAAATGAAGGCGTAGGGCTGGCCCGGTTGGAGTTTATTATCAACCGCATGATCGGCGTACACCCGCGTGCCCTGTTGGAGTTCGACCAGCAAACTCCAGAGCTGCAGGCAGAAATCAAGACGCTGATGTTGGGCTATGACGATCCGGTCGAGTTCTATGTCGGTCGTTTGACCGAAGGGATCGCCACGTTGGGCGCGGCATTCTGGCCGAAGCGCGTGATCGTGCGCCTTTCCGATTTTAAATCTAACGAATACGCCAACCTGGTCGGCGGCGAGAAATATGAGCCGCACGAAGAAAACCCGATGTTAGGTTTCCGTGGTGCGGGTCGTTACGTGGCTGACAGCTTCCGAGACTGCTTCGCCATGGAATGTGCCGCAATGAAGCGGGTACGTAATGAGATGGGGCTGACCAACGTTGAGGTAATGGTGCCGTTTGTGCGTACCGTGGCTCAGGCGGAGGCCGTGGTGGCAGAGCTGGGGCGTCAAGGGTTGAAGCGCGGCGAGAACGGGCTGAAAGTGATCATGATGTGTGAGATCCCTTCCAACGCCTTGCTGGCCGATCAGTTCCTTGAGCACTTTGATGGCTTCTCTATCGGTTCCAACGATATGACGCAGCTTACGCTGGGGCTGGATCGCGATTCCGGAGTGGTCTCAGAGCTGTTTGACGAGCGCAATGAGGCGGTCAAGGCGCTGCTTTCCATGGCGATCCAGGCGGCCAAACGTCACGGCAAATATGTCGGCATCTGTGGACAAGGCCCGTCAGACCATGCGGACTTTGCCGAGTGGCTGATGGATCAGGGGATTGATAGCCTGTCGCTTAACCCGGATACCGTGGTGCAGACCTGGGTTAATTTGTCACAAAGAAAGTAAACCTGAATAACAACGTCTATTGAAAACATAAAACCGCCGGTTAAACCTGGCGGTTTTTTTATATTGGCGGGTTATTTTGCACAAAAAAAAGCCCATCAAAAGACGGGCAAAGACTACACACAGCAATTCAGTGATTCGGAGTAACTTTGTTAGATGACTTGACTGGCAAACAATGCATGGAAAGCAATGCTTTTCAGCAAGATAGAGTTTCATACTAGGCAGTTATCTGGCGCGCGTCATTAAGAATCGTCCCAATCAAACAGCTTGGATTGTACGGTTTCATTGCAAGAACAGGTATTTGATTGGTATCTATTTTGCACCAGGTGAGTCAGCAGAATAATTATCGGGAACGATGCGGTGGCGAATGGGAATATGCGGGTTAATCGCCTGCCCAATGAATGAGCAGGCGATGTAGGGATCACAACTGTTCTAAATCTTTGGCGACTTCTTCCAGATCGGCGGTGGGCTCTGGAGCTTCGTTCACCCAGGCGCTAACCAACCGATAAGAGACCGCCAACACGACAGGGCCGATAAACAGGCCAATCATCCCGAAGGCCAGCAGGCCACCGATAACGCCTGACAGGATCAGAATCAACGGCAGGTCGGCACCCATGCGGATTAGCGCCGGGCGCAGGAAGTTATCCAGAGTTCCGACCACACAGCTCCACACCAATAGTACGGTGCCCCAGGTGGTATCACCGGTCCAGTAAAGCCAGATAATGGCCGGGACCAAGACCAGCAATGGCCCCAGTTGAGCGAGGCAAAAGACGAACATCACTACGGTCAGCAAGGTGGCCGCCGGAATGCCGGAAACGGCCAGCCCAATACCGCCCAGGATCGACTGCACCAATGCGGTCACCACCACGCCTAATGCGACTGCACGGATCGCTTGCCCGGCCAGTAACACGGCCGCGTCGCCCCTAGTGGAAGCAAGGCGTACGGCAAAATGGCGGATCGCCATGCCAACCTGCTCACCGCGGGCGTACAGCAAGGCGCTGAACAGTAACATTAGCGAACAGTGGATCAGGAAACGGCCAATATGTGCTGCCTGGGTGACAAACCAGGTGGCGGTCTGGCCGAAGTAAGGTTGAATTTTGGCCACCAGAGCGTTACCACCGGTGTTCACCAACAGATGATAGCTGTTATAGACTTTGTGCCCGATCACTGGAATGGAACGCAGCCACTCCAGCTGTGGAACGTGGAGCTGGCCCGGCGAGTTCACCCAGGCTACGATTGGCGCGCTGTTGTCCACCACGCTGCTGATCAATAGGGCAATAGGCAGCACAAACAGTAAGAGCAGCAGGATGGTCATCACCAGCACGGCTAGCGACCGGCGGCCCCAAAGTAGGCTCTGTAGTTTAATCAATACCGGCCAGGTGGCGATCACCACCATCGATGCCCAGGCAAATCCCAGAATAAAGGGTTGAATGACCCAAAAACTGGCGACGATCATAATGGCGATAAACAGCACACCAAAAATTATCGTCGGTAAATCGTAGCGGCGTTGCGGTTGTGTCATGAATGCGTTTTCATCCTAGTGAGTTAATTCCTTGGTACCCTTTTATCATGGAGCATTTTTGGCAACTTTCACAGTCAGCAGCACATTTTGCCGTGGAACGTCATCAGCGGTACCGCCTTTCACTATTAAGCGCAGTGGAATAACCGCCAGATTTTCTTCTGCCGAAAGCGCAGCCATCGGTTGCGCTATCATTTTCCCCGCCAAATAATGCCAAATTCAGGATGTACAAGCGGCAAAACACCCGCCATTATGAGGTAGATAGCGATGATGCAGGGGCGGGTAACGGCCCTTGCCGTTATCGTGATAATAAAAGACAGGGGAGGGTCAGTTCCGGGCCCGGTTAAGCAATGAAGAGCAGACAGAGTCAAACAAGCGAATGATCCCACAAATTTCTCAGGCATCCGGCCTCGTTCAACGGGTGCTGGACTTTTTGGCCGCGTTAAAACAGAGCGGATTCAACGGCGATACCGCCACTAGCTATGCCGATCGGTTGACGATGGCGACGGATAACAGCATTTACCAGCTGTTGCCCGATGCGGTGGTGTTTCCTCGCTCAACCGCCGATGTGGCGCTTATCGCCCGGCTGGCCGACGAGGAGCGCTTCAAGGCGCTCACCTTCAGCCCGCGCGGTGGTGGCACCGGCACCAATGGGCAGGCACTTAACACCGGCATTGTGGTTGATATGTCGCGCTACATGAACCGCATTCTGGACATCAACGTCGAGCAAGGTTGG
The DNA here is from genome assembly GCF_047530005.1 of Serratia sp. N21D137. Lineage (NCBI taxonomy): Bacteria > Pseudomonadati > Pseudomonadota > Gammaproteobacteria > Enterobacterales > Yersiniaceae > Serratia > Serratia sp. N21D137. The sequence goes on along the minus strand of NZ_JBLJAJ010000018.1, from coordinate 60,493 downwards.
GTGCGGGTAGAGGCCGGAGTGATTAAAGACCAGCTTAACCAGTATCTGCGGCCGTTCGGCTATTTCTTCTCGCCGGAGCTTTCTACCAGCAACCGCGCCACCCTAGGTGGCATGATCAATACCGACGCGTCTGGCCAGGGCTCGCTGGTGTACGGCAAAACCTCAGACCACGTGCTGGGGCTGCGGGCGGTGTTGCTGGGGGGCGAAATGATCGACACTCGCGCCATGCCAACGCCGCTGGCGGAAACGATTGCCCAGGAAGATACGCCAGAGGGGCGGATCTACCACACCGTGCTGAACCGTTGTCGCGAGCAACGCGCACTGATCCTGGAAAAATTCCCCAAGCTTAACCGCTTCCTCACCGGCTACGATCTGCGCCACGTGCTTAGCGACGATCTGCAAACCTTCGATCTGACCCGCATTCTTACCGGTGCCGAAGGGACCTTGGCCTTTATCACCGAAGCGCGGCTGGATATCACACCGCTGCCGAAGGTGCGGCGGCTGGTAAACGTCAAATATGACTCTTTCGATTCGGCCCTGCGCAATGCGCCCTTTATGGTGGAAGCCAAGGCGCTGTCGGTGGAAACCATCGACTCTAAAGTGCTGAATCTGGCCCGCGAAGATATCGTCTGGCACTCGGTCAGCGAACTGATCACCAACGTGCCCGATAAAGAGATGCTCGGGTTGAACATCGTTGAGTTTGCCGGTGACGATAAGGAACTGATCGACGGCCAGATGGAAGCGTTGTGCGAGCGTCTGGACGATCTGATCTCCGAGCAACAGGCTGGGGTGATCGGCTATCAGATTTGCGGCGATTTGACCGGCATTGAGCGTATCTACAATATGCGCAAAAAGGCGGTTGGGTTGCTGGGTAACGCCAAAGGGCAGGCCAAACCCATCCCGTTTGCCGAAGATACCTGCGTGCCGCCGCAGCATCTGGCCGACTATATCACCGAGTTCCGCCAACTGTTGGATAGCCATAACCTGAGCTACGGTATGTTCGGCCACGTTGATGCTGGTGTGCTGCATGTGCGCCCGGCCTTAGATATGTGCGATCCCCAGCAAGAAGTGCTGATGAAGCAAATATCTGACCAGGTGGTGGCGTTAACCGCCAAGTATGGCGGCCTGTTGTGGGGAGAACACGGGAAGGGCTTCCGGGCGGAGTATAGCCCGGCGTTCTTCGGCGAGGAGCTCTATGAAGAACTGCGCCGCATCAAGGCCGCGTTTGACCCGCTCAATCGCCTCAATCCGGGGAAAATCTGCCCGCCGCTGGGCGTAGATGCCGTGATGATGAAAGTCGATGCGGTGAAACGTGGCACGTTGGATCGCCGCATCCCCATCGATGTCCGCACTTCGTTCCGTGGCGCGATGGAGTGTAACGGCAACGGACTGTGCTTTAACTTTGATGTCCACAGCCCGATGTGCCCATCGATGAAGATCACCGCGAATCGGATCCACTCGCCGAAAGGCCGAGCGGCCCTGGTTCGCGAATGGTTACGCTTATTGGCAGAGCAGGGCGTGGACCCCGTCGCACTGGAAAAGCAGTTGCCGCAGCAGCGCCTCAGCTTCCGCACGCTGGTTGAGAAAACCCGTAATAGCTGGCATGCAGGCAAGGGCGAATATGACTTCTCCCATGAAGTCAAAGAAGCGATGTCTGGCTGCCTGGCCTGTAAAGCCTGTTCGACCCAGTGCCCGATCAAGATCGACGTGCCGGGCTTCCGTTCGCGCTTCCTGCAGCTTTATCACACCCGTTATCTGCGCCCAATGCGTGACTACGTGGTCGCTGGCGTTGAGAGCTATACCCCGTTGATGGCCAAAGCGCCAAAGGTGTTTAACTTCTTCTTCAAGCAGCCATGGGTGCGCGAACTGAGCCGCAGCAGCATCGGTATGGTGGATTTACCGCTGCTATCGAGCCCAACGTTACGCCAACAACTGTCGGGCCATAGCGCGTTCAGCATGACGCTTGAACAGTTGGAGGCATTGAGCGAAAGCCAGCGCGAACAGCATGTGCTGGTGGTGCAGGATCCGTTTACCAGCTATTACGATGCCCAGGTTGTGGCAGACTTTGTACGGCTGGTGGAAAAGCTGGGCTACAAGCCGGTGCTGTTGCCATTCTCACCGAACGGCAAGGCACAGCATATCAAAGGGTTCCTGACACGCTTTGCCAAAACGGCGCGCAAGACAGCGGACTTTCTTAACCGGGTAGCCAAACTGGGGATGCCGATGGTGGGTGTCGATCCGGCGTTGGTGCTGTGTTATCGCGACGAGTATCAAGAAATTCTCGGGGCCGAGCGGGGTAATTTCCAGGTGCAACTGGTTCATGAGTGGTTGCAACAGTTGCTGGCAGAACGAGCAGAACAGCCTGCCACCGGTGAAGCCTGGTATCTGTTTGGCCACTGTACCGAAACTACCGCATTACCGGCGAGTACCCAGCAGTGGGCAACCATCTTTGCGCGTTTTGGCGCCAAGTTGGAAAACGTCAGCGTGGGTTGCTGTGGCATGGCGGGCACTTACGGTCACGAAGCCAAGAATCTGCAAAATTCCCTGGGGATTTATGAGCTATCATGGCATCAGGCGCTACAGCGTTTGCCAAGGCAACGCTGTCTGGCGACCGGTTATTCTTGCCGCAGCCAGGTAAAACGCATTGAAGGCAATGGCGTGCGGCATCCATTACAGGCACTTCTGGAGATGATTGCGTGAAGCTGTGGAAACGTGAAACAACGCTGGAACAACTCAACCAAAGCGGTGAAGGATGCATGGTGGCCCATGTGGGCATTCAGTTTACCCGCTTGGAAGATGACTATTTAGAGGCGGTGATGCCCGTCGATCACCGCACTACCCAGCCGTTTGGCCTGTTACACGGTGGGGCTTCGGTGGTGCTGGCCGAGTCGATGGGCTCAATGGCGGGGTATCTGTGCACCGAAGGGGAACAAAAGGTGGTGGGGTTAGAGATTAACGCCAACCACCTGCGCGCGGTATTTAAAGGGCAGGTGCGCGGGGTTTGTCGTGCGTTGCACGCCGGCCGCCGCAATCAGGTCTGGCAGATCGAGATCTTCGACGATCGCGCTCGCCTCTGCTGTACCTCACGGCTGACCACGGCAGTATTGGAGTAACACCAACCCCGCAGGTTTTCGCCTGCGGGGTAAACGTTACAGCTGGAACGGCACCCGTTTCACAAAATCCTTCTGAAAAGCGGTAGCCTTGTCCCAGCCGCCTTCCATCGAATATTTCTGGCAAATCAGCGTTAGCGTATGCCGGGCAAAATGATAGCACTGCACGCGGAACAGCTGACAACGCTGTGGGCTGTTGATCTCGACAATCAGCCGGTTATGCAGTTTGCTCAGCGCATGCAGGTAGCTCTCGTCATCGCCATTTTCCAGGCATAAATTCGCCATGCCAAGGCTGACACCGTTGTAACGCTTCAGATGATTGATGTTGCATTCAGGCCGCTGTAGCGCCGCTTCCGCCATATAGAAATCCACCGTGGCATCACGGATGTTGAACTTGTATTCATCAATTTTGCTCAGCAGCCACGCATTCATCGAGATAGCCATAGGTCCACGCCCAATTAAAGCTTAATGATAATCATTATCATATTTGTAGCTGTGGCGATGATCAATGCTCCCCGCAGATTTTTTTCTGTAGTCGGTCTTTTGACCGCCACGGGCTAAAAACACGCGAGCGACTAGACTTAAAGCAGGGAAAGGCATTTTTCAGACAGACAAAATGCAGAAATAGGTATTTTCTATGAATGTTTAAAACAGACGACTTATCCGGCGCTATAACCTTGTCGGAACAGCGGGATAAGCCGTACGAGATATGATGAATTGCTATCAATTCAGAGGGATAAAAATTATCCCCATATCTATTTTGCTTGGATACGCCATCGATTTATCGTGTTGCCGAGCGTAAATCCGGGCGTTTGGTAAATACCCCCGCAAAACAAAAGGTTGAAGTGATAATCATTATCACTAACATGGGCGGTAAGCCAGATCGGCTGTAGTAAACACGAATGTGAGGTAGGCCATATGCATACGGAAGATGTTGGTACTTTTTCTTTGGCAGACAACGTCTGGCAAGGCATTTCGCTGAGCGACAGCGCGGTGAAGCAGATAATCAGACTCATGCAGCAGGATGCTCAGGTGAAAGGGCTGCAACTCGGCGTCAAACAATCCGGCTGTGCGGGCTTTGCCTACGTGCTGGATTTGACCCGCGAACCGGCCAGCGACGATCTGTTGTTCGAACGTGACGGGGCCAAGCTGTTCGTGCCGCTCAAAGCGATGCCGTTTATCGATGGCACCACGGTAGATTTTGTTCGGGAAGGGCTGAATCAGATGTTCAAATTTAATAACCCTAAAGCTCAGAACGCCTGCGGGTGCGGTGAGAGCTTTGGCGTTTAAGCGATGCAATCAACATGACACGAAGCAACGTAGAAACAGCGAAAGATGTACCGGCTTGGGTCAGCGAAGGTCGCTATAAGGAAGGATTCTTTACCCAACTGGCCACCGAGGAGTTGGCCAAAGGTATCAACGAAGAGGTGGTACGCGCCATCTCTGCCAAGCGTAACGAACCCGAGTGGATGCTGGAATTCCGCCTGGAGGCTTACCGTGCCTGGCTGCAAATGGAAGAGCCACACTGGCTGAAAGCCAACTATGACAAGCTTAACTATCAGGATTACAGCTACTATTCAGCGCCGTCCTGCGGTAGCTGTGATGACTCCTGCGGTTCTCAGCCTGGGGCGGAGCAGCAGCCTGGTGCCAGTTCGGAGAACGGCTACCTGACCAGCGAGGTTGAACTGGCGTTTAATCAGTTGGGTGTACCGGTGCGTGAAGGTAGCGAAGTGGCGGTAGATGCCATTTTCGACTCGGTTTCTGTCGCGACCACCTACCGTGAAAAGCTGGCAGAGAGTGGGGTGATCTTCTGCTCGTTCGGTGAGGCCATTCACGACCATCCAGACTTGGTACGTAAATATCTGGGCCGAGTGGTGCCACATAACGACAACTTTTTTGCCGCACTTAACGCAGCAGTGGCTTCTGACGGCACCTTTGTCTACGTGCCGAAGGGTGTGCGCTGCCCAATGGAGCTTTCCACCTATTTCCGTATTAACGCCGCGAAAACCGGCCAGTTTGAACGCACCATTCTGATTGCCGATGAAGGCAGCTATGTCAGCTACATCGAAGGCTGCTCAGCGCCGGTACGCGACAGCTATCAGCTGCACGCGGCGGTGGTTGAAGTGATCCTGCATAAAGACGCCGAAGTGAAGTATTCCACGGTGCAAAACTGGTTCTCCGGCGGCGGCGAAAGCAAGGGCGGTATTCTCAACTTCGTCACCAAGCGGGCGCTGTGTGAAGGCGCAGGATCCAAGATGTCCTGGACACAGTCGGAAACCGGCTCGGCCATCACCTGGAAATACCCAAGCGTGATCTTGCAGGGCGACAACTCGATCGGTGAGTTTTTCTCGGTGGCGCTGACCAGCGGCTACCAACAGGCGGATACCGGCACCAAGATGATCCACATTGGTAAAAACACCAAGTCGACCATTATTGCCAAAGGGATCTCCGCTGGGCACAGCCAAAATACCTATCGTGGGCTGGTGAAGATCCTGCCCGGGGCGGAAAACGCCCGTAACTTTACTCAGTGCGACTCGATGCTGATCGGGCCCAATAGCGGGGCGCATACCTTCCCTTATGTGGAGACGCGCAATAACAGCGCCCAGCTTGAGCATGAGGCTACCACCTCGAAGATTGGTGACGACCAACTGTTCTACTGCCTGCAACGGGGCATCAGCGAAGATAACGCCATCTCGATGATCGTCAATGGTTTCTGCAAGGACGTGTTCTCCGAGCTGCCGCTGGAGTTTGCCGTAGAGGCACAGAAGTTACTGGCTATCAGCCTGGAACACAGCGTCGGTTAAGCACCCGTATTTATAGCGCAGCAGCGCGATTAGAGGACACAGCATGTTAAGTATCAAGAATTTGCACGTCAGCGCCGAAGGTAATGAGATCCTCAAGGGGCTGAGCCTGGACATCAAACCGGGCGAAGTGCACGCCATTATGGGACCCAACGGCTCTGGCAAAAGCACGCTTTCCGCCACGCTGGCTGGCCGGGAAGAGTATGAGGTCACCGCAGGGGAAGTGACGTTTAAAGGCAAAGATCTGCTGGAGCTGGCTCCTGAGGATCGGGCCGGTGAGGGCGTATTCCTGGCGTTCCAGTATCCGGTAGAGATCCCCGGCGTCAGCAACCATTTCTTCCTGCAGACCTCGGTGAATGCGGTGCGTAATTACCGTGGCCAAGAGGCGCTGGATCGCTTCGACTTCGCCGACTTTATCGAACAGAAGATCGAGTTGCTGAATATGCCAGCGGATTTGTTGACCCGTTCGGTCAACGTCGGTTTTTCCGGCGGTGAGAAGAAGCGCAACGACATCCTGCAAATGGCGGCGCTGGAGCCGGAGCTGTGCATTCTGGATGAAACGGATTCCGGGCTGGATATCGATGCCCTGAAGATCGTCGCCAACGGCGTCAATTCGCTGCGTGACGGCAAGCGCGCCTTTATTATTGTCACCCACTATCAGCGCATTCTTGATTACATCAAACCGGATTACGTTCACGTGCTTTCCCAGGGGCGCATCGTGAAGTCCGGTGATTTCTCATTGGTGAAACAGTTGGAGGAGCAGGGCTATGGCTGGCTTTCCGACCAACAGTAATTCACGGGCACTACAGCAGATGTACAGCCTGTTCGAAGCCCGCGGCGGCGAGCAGTCTGCGCATGCGTTAGCCCATTGGCAGCAGGTTTTGCGCCAAGGCTGGCCGACTCGCAAGCAGGAAAACTGGAAATATACCCCGCTGGAAGGCTTGTTGGAGCAGCAGTTTCTGGAGCCTGTAGACCACGTGATTAGCGAGGAGCAGCGTGACCAGTTAGCGTTGAAGATTGATGCGTATCGCTTGGTGTTTGTCGATGGGCGCTTATGTCCGCAATTGAGCGATGAGGATCTTGGTGACTACCAGTTGAACAGGGTGACCTATGATGCGCCAATAACGCTGCCAGAACCGATCCAGCCAGAAATTTTTCTGCATTTGACCGAAAGCCTGGCGCAGGAAACCAGTGTGATTAGCCTGGCGGCAGGCAAAGCTCCGGCTAAACCGCTCTATCTGTTGCATCTCAGCACTGGTCGCGAGCAGCCCGGAGAAGTGAATACGCTGCATCACCGGCACCACCTGGAGATTGCAAGTGGTGCACGAGCTTCGGTCATCGAACACTATGCCAGCGTCAGCGCTGCGGCCCACTTCACCGGTGCGCGCCTGACCGTGACGGTGGGTGATAATGCCGAGCTGCATCATTGCAAACTGGCGTTTGAGAGCCAGGCCAGTTATCACTTTGCCCATAACGACCTGCTGGTTGGCCGCGATGCGCGGGTTAAAAGCGACAGCTTCCTGTTGGGAGCGGGGCTGACACGCCACCACACCAGTGCACAGTTAAACGGTGAGGGGAGCAATCTGGTCATCAACAGCCTGGTGCTGCCGGTAGGTAAAGAGGTATGCGATACCCGTACCTATCTGGAACATAACAAAGGCTACTGTGAAAGCCGCCAACTGCACAAAACGGTGGTCAGCGATCGGGCCAAGGCGGTATTTAACGGCATGATCAAGGTCGCGCAGCACGCGATCAAAACCGACGGCCAGATGAACAACCACAATCTGTTGTTGGGCAAGGTGGCGGAGGTCGATACCAAACCGCAGCTGGAAATCTACGCCGATGATGTCAAATGCAGCCACGGTGCCACCGTGGGCCGGATCGATGAAGAACAGCTGTTCTATCTGCAATCGCGCGGTATTGATAAGCACGCGGCGCAGCAGATGATCATCTTTGCCTTTGCCGCTGAACTGACGGAGGGCATTGCCGACCCGGTCATTCGGGAGTTGGTGCTGGCGCGTATCGCCGATCGTTTACCCCAGGAGGCGGCATGAGTTATCCCCTGGAACGGGTACGTAGTGATTTTCCCCTGCTGGCTCGGGAGGTCAATGGGCAACCGTTGGCTTATCTGGACAGTGCTGCCAGCGCGCAGAAACCGCAGAGCGTGATTGACCGCGAACTGGATTTCTACCGTCACGGTTATGCCGCGGTTCACCGCGGCATTCATACGTTGAGCGCCGAAGCTACCCAGCAGATGGAGGGCGTGCGTGAGCAAGTGGCGCGCTTTATCAATGCGGGCTCGGCGGAAGAAATCGTGTTCGTCAAAGGCACCACCGAAGGCATCAATCTGGTGGCTAACAGCTTTGGCCGCCATTTGCTGACGGCGGGCGACAGCATCATCATCACCGAGATGGAGCACCACGCCAACATTGTGCCGTGGCAAATGCTGGCGCAAGAGCGAGGCATCACGCTGCGTATCTGGCCATTGCAGCCAGACGGCACCCTGGACCTGGCGCAACTGCCGGGTCTGATCGATGCCTCCACCAAGCTGTTGGCGATTACCCAGGTATCGAACGTGTTGGGAACCGTCAACCCACTGCATGAGATCGTTCCCGTGGCCAAAGCTGCTGGGCTGAAGGTGCTGGTGGACGGGGCTCAGGCGGTGATGCATCAGCGTATCGATGTCCAGGCGCTTGACTGCGATTTCTATGTGTTCTCTGGCCACAAGCTCTACGGGCCTAGCGGTATCGGCATTCTGTATGGCAAGCAGTCGTTGCTGGAACAGATGCCACCATGGGAAGGCGGCGGCGCGATGATCCAACGTGTCAGCCTGACGCAAGGCACTACCTTTGCAGCGCCGCCATGGCGGTTTGAGGCCGGTTCACCTAATACGGCGGGTATGATGGGGCTGGGGGCTGCCATCGACTATGTCGAGGCTCTGGGGCTGGAAAATATCCACGATCACGAGCAATCTCTAATGCGCTACGCATTGGATGGACTGCAGCAGGTGCCAACGCTGAAGATTTATGGCCCTGCGCAACGTGCCGGCGTGATTGCCTTTAACCTGGGTGAACATCATGCCTACGACGTGGGCAGTTTTCTGGATCAATACGGCATTGCGATCCGCACTGGGCACCACTGCGCCATGCCGCTGATGGAGTTCTACCAGGTACCAAGTATGTGCCGTGCCTCGCTGGCGTTGTACAATACCCGCGAGGAAGTGGATCGGCTGGTCGCCGGTTTGCAGCGCATCCACAGCTTGTTAGGCTAATCATTAAAGGGAACCCCATGGCGCATTTGCCAGACAAAGATAAATTGGTGCGTAATTTTTCCCGCTGCCTGAACTGGGAGGAGAAGTACCTGTATGTGATCGAACTGGGTAGCCAGTTGCCACCGCTGGATGAAAGCGAGCGGCAGGCGGCCAACCTGATTTCCGGCTGTCAAAGCCAGGTCTGGATCGTGATGAGTAACAACGCGCAAGGGCAGGTTGAGTTTCATGGCGATAGCGATGCTGCTATCGTCAAGGGGCTGCTGGCGGTGGTGTTTATTGTTTATCATGAGCTTACGCCGCAGCAAATCCTCGATCTGGATATACGCCCATTCTTCAGCGAACTGGCCTTGAGCCAACATCTGACGCCTTCTCGTTCTCAAGGTTTGGAGGCGATGATCCGCGCTATTCGCGGTAAAGCGGCACAGCTCGCCTGACCGGATATCCCAAGGCTTATTGATGGCACGCTATGTCAATGAGCCTTTACAAATCCAGCCAAACCCCGCCTTTTTTCTACAAATCATAAGTATTTCAGCCGCTTACCCGTTGACGAGTCATTGACAATTCCTGCGTTTGATTACGTTATAACATGTTGATTTTTTGCAATTTATTGCCTTTAAATCGGATCTTGCTAATATCGAACGAGCATTTATCTTATTTACCTGCTGGCCAGCGATCGCTAGCCTTGCAATGAACCGTAATAACAATAGGGATCAGAATGAAACGTGCGTTGACTCTAATGGGCGTGCTATTCGCCACTGTACTGACCGGCACCCAGGCCGCCAGTGCGAACGAATACCCATTGCCGCCGCCAGGCAGCCGTCTGATTGGTGAGAATACGATTTACAACGTGCCAAACGATGGCCGTTCGCTGGAAGCCATTGCGGCTGACTACAAGATTGGGCTATTGGGCATGCTGGAAGCCAACCCGGGTACCGATCCCTATCTGCCTAAACCGGGGTCGGCGCTGACGATCCCGACACAGATGCTGCTGCCGGATACCCCACGTGAAGGCATTGTGGTCAATCTGGCGGAACTGCGCTTGTACTATTACCCGAAAGGGGAAGATAAGGTGATCGTCTACCCGATCGGTATTGGCCAGACCGGTATGAATACGCCGCTGAAGGTGACCTCGGTCAGCCAGAAGATCCCGAATCCAACCTGGACGCCCACTGCCAACATCCGCAAGCGCTACCAGTCACAGGGCGTGACTTTGCCTGCGGTAATACCAGCCGGGCCAGAGAATCCGATGGGGTTGTTTGCCATGCGTCTGGCCATGGGGCACGGTGAATACCTGATCCACGGCACCAATGCCAACTTTGGTATCGGGATGCGTGTGAGCTCAGGCTGTATCCGCCTGCGCCTGGACGATATCGAAGCGCTGTTCAACCAGGTGCCACAGGGCACCAGAGTGCAAATCGTCAATGAACCGCTGAAAGTCTCCGTTGAGCCAGACGGCAAACGCTATGTAGAAGTGCACCAGCCATTGTCCAGAGTGGCCAGTGACGATCCGCAGACCATGCCAATCGCGCTTTCTAAAAATCAGAAAGCCTTTGCTGCCGATCCACAGACCGATAAGGCAATGCTCGACAACGCCATCGTACGGCGTTCTGGCATGCCAGTGCTGGTCAGTGTAGGGCAAGACCCTTCCGAGGTCACTACACCGCCTACAGCACTTCCTGGTGAGGGTGCTGATACCTCTGGCGAGTCTGGTGCACCGATTAGCTCAGTGAACTAAACCTTGATGGTGCGAAAGTCATGGGGTCCGGCATTGAGCCTGGCCCTTTTTTTGTGCCTAAGGTATTGGATGGGGTGATGTGCAGGGGAATTTATAGGCAAAAAAAAACGGTGCACAATGTGCACCGTTTTCAATAACCGAAGCAAACTTACTTTTTGTAAGCGTGTGCTTGGTTGTCCAGACGCTGGTTAGCGCGCGCTGCGTCGTCTTTAGCTGCTTGAACGTCAGAACGGATTGCGTTCACGTCGTTGCTCAGCTGATCAACTTTAGCGTTCAGAGTCTGAACGTCAGAAGACAGTTGATCGATTTTAGCGTTGCTTGAGCAACCAGCCAGCATAGTAGAAGCCAGGATTACCGCGCCCAGTACCAGTTTAGTACGATTCATTATAACACCCTCTAGATTGAGTTAATCTCCATGTAGCGTTACAAGTATTACACAAACTTTTTTCGAAAGAGAATAAATTTTTTGTATTAGGGCCCTTTATTTTGATCGTTCGCTCAAACTTGCATCTTCTTTTGCAAAATAGTTAAAAAATCGAAGGAAAACAGCCTGATTCTATGGGACAACTCTCAAATGAAATTGGCGAAATAAACCGCTTTAATGGTTGCGTTTTTCTGAAAGTGCGTTATTGCAGATAAAAAAAACGCCGCTAAGCGGCGTTTGGGTCACAGACTGGTTGTCACGTTTATTATTACAGCACGTGAACCGAGGCAGTATTGGTCGTGCCGCTTGGTACCAGAGCACCAGAAACCATCACCACGACGTCGCCTTTCTGTGCCAGGCCGCTGGCCAAAGCAACTTCTTTACCAATGCGGTAGAAGTCGTCGGTAGAAGCGATTTCTTTGACCATCTGAGTGGTGATACCTTTGCTCAGGATCAGCTGACGGGCAGTGACTTCGTTGGTCGTCAGCGCCAGGATCACGGCGTTAGGGAAGTACTTACGCACGGATTTGGCTGATTTGCCGCCGCTGGTGGCAACCACAATCAGTGGCGCGTCCAGTTTTTCAGCAGTTTCTACCGCACCGCGGCACACCGCTTCGGTGATACGCAGTTTACGGTTGTCGTTCAGGGTGTCGATACGGCTAGGCATCACGCGATCGGTACGTTCGCAGATGGTTGCCATGATGGTAACGGCTTCCAGCGGGTATTTACCCTTGGCGCTTTCACCAGACAGCATCACCGCATCGGTACCGTCCAGGATGGCGTTGGCAACGTCACCGGCTTCTGCACGGGTAGGGCGCGGGTTCTTGATCATTGAATCAAGCATCTGGGTCGCGGTGATAACCACTTTGCGTGCACGGTTACACTTCTCGATCATCATCTTCTGCGCGAAGATCACTTCTTCAACCGGGATTTCAACACCCAGATCGCCACGAGCTACCATGATGCCGTCAGACGCTTCGAGGATCTCGTCGAAGTTGTTCAGGCCTTCCTGGTTTTCGATCTTGGAGATGATCTGAATGTTTTCGCCGCCGTGAGCTTTCAGGTGCTCACGGATTTCCAGCACGTCGGAACGCTTACGGATAAAGGAAGCCGCAACGAAGTCTACGCCTTGCTCACAACCGAAGATCAGGTCACGTTTGTCTTTTTCGGCCAGCGCTGGCAGCTGAATGGATACGCCCGGCAGGTTAACGCCTTTGTTTTCGCCCAGATCGCCGCTGTTCAGTACCTTACAAACAACTTCGCTTTCGGTAACCGCAGTCACTTCCATACCGATCAGGCCATCATCCACCAGCACGGTGTTGCCAATTTTCAGGTCGGCAGCAAAGCCAGGGTAGGTCACCGCAACGCGTTCGTTGTTGCCGATAACGCTCTGGTCGGTGGTGAAGGTGAAGGTCTGGCCAGCAACCAGGGCTGCATCAACGCCGCCTTCCAGTTTCATGGTACGGATTTCCGGGCCTTTGGTATCGAGCAGGATACCGGCATTTTTACCGGTTTTGGCAATCACCGCACGCATGTTCTTGATACGGTTACCGTGTTCTTCATAATCGCCGTGGGAGAAGTTAAGGCGCATTACGTTCATGCCCGCGTTCAGCAGGCTGGTCAGCATTTCTTCCGACTCGGTTTTCGGGCCGATAGTACAAACAATTTTGGTCTTTTTCATGACGATTTTTTCTGCAAGTTGTGATGGATTATAAAACTAACGGTACCGGTGGCTAGGCCATCGGTAAGGGATTTGGGCTGTGCCTGGCAATGCAAAACATAGTTAAGGATAGGTGACCTTGGTCGAAATGGGGTGGAAAAATTCGGCCGATGCCCAGGTGCGGGTAGGCTGCGCAAAAAGCGAGGATGAGAATTTTTTGTAATTGCGTTTTCGCAGATCAAGGGCTGAAACCATTCAACTGAAAGACGTTGCGCATTATAAGGCTATGCGGCTGGAAACAAAACAAAAAACCGCAGTCGTTGGCAGTTTTGTACATAAAGTCAGCAAATGTGGCGCAAATAAGCCGCCTGCTAACGGGTTTGTTGCGCAATTAGCATTACTGTAACGGATTATGTTTTCGAAAAAAATAAAGTGACGGCGATCGCGTTTTCAAACATTTTTCTGGATTTCCAGCAGGACTCCGTCATCCAGACAGAAACAGCCAAAAACGGTAGTGGCAGGGATCGCCAACGTTTCCTGGGCCATCAGAGTATGCACGTCACTGCCGACGGTGAATTCGAAGATCCCAGAAAGGACGCGGATGTGTTGGGGGTAGGGGCGTTTTTGCAGTTGGTCAAAGGTGCCTGCGGCAAACTTGACTTCCCAGGCGGTGCTTCCATCGCTCATTAGCCCTTGGCGGCGGGCGAGGCCATTGTCGAGTTGTTCGAACGGCAGCTGTGAATTAAAAACCGACATCAAAATTACCTCCATCAGGATACTGTGCTGATGATACGCGACGGGCTGACGCTCTGTCCGGTATTACTGTTAAATTGGGTTACCGTTAGGCGAGAGATAATACTGGGAAGCGAAACAAGAAGTGGTGCGTCCGAATGGACTCGAACCATCGACCCCCACCATGTCAAGGTGGTGCTCTAACCAACTGAGCTACGGACGCACTGTGCTACTTTCAGGAATTTGGTGCGTCTGAATGGACTCGAACCATCGACCCCCACCATGTCAAGGTGGTGCTCTAACCAACTGAGCTACAGACGCATCTTTTTCCTCTCTGTCATGGCTGACAGCGGGGACGAATATTAACGAGCAACCTGGCCGCTGGCAAGGGGAAAAACGCAATTTTATTCGGTATTTCACGCGATTGCTGAGCTTATGTGCAGTAAGGCGGTTTTTTCTGCAATGGCTGGCGAGGAACTCGCCGGTTTGCCTGGGGCAAACCGGCGAACGCTATTAACGTGTGGAACGCTGCAAAATCAACGCTGGGGGTTGGCGTTGTAACCAGCGCATCCGCAATACCATCATGATGGCGGCGAAGGTCAGGCCGATAATAAAGCCGAACCAGAATCCGCTCGGCCCCATCGCCGGCACGATGTAGTCCGTCAGCGCCAGCAGATAGCCGCTGGGCAATCCGAGAACCCAATAGGCCACAAAGGTGATATAGAAGATCGCCCGAGTATCTTTATAGCCCCGCAAAATACCGCTACCGATCACCTGGATAGAGTCGGATATCTGGTAAATCGCCGCCAGCAGCATCAGATGGGATGCCATGGTCACGACCGCAGGGTTATCGTTATACAGCAGGGCGATAGATTCGCGGAAGGCAGCGGTGAACAACGCCGAGCAACTGGCCATGGCGATGCCGACGGCAATCGCCGCATAGGCGGCAATCCGAGCGCCCTCTACCGAGCCTTCGCCCAGACGGTGCCCAACGCGAATGGTGGCCCCAACGCCGAGCGACAGCGGCAGTACAAACATCAGTGAGCTGAAGTTCAGGGCAATCTGGTGTCCGGCAACCGCAACGATGCCTAGCGGTGAAACCAATAATGCCACCACGGCAAACAGCGTCACCTCAAAGAACAAGGCCAGGGCAACCGGTAGACCAATGCCGATCAGGCGTTTTAACGCCTGCCAGTCCGGGCCACGGCGTGCGCCTTCCTCCAGCTTGATATCCCGCAGCGAGGATGCACGTTTGGTATACCAGCGCATCATCAGGAACATCATCCAATACACGCTGGCGGTGGCGACACCACAACCGACGCCGCCCATTTCCGGCATGCCAAACTTGCCGAAAATCATTATGTAGTTGATCGGGATGTTGATCAACAGCCCCAAAAATCCTATTACCATGCCGGGCTTGGTTTTGGATAAGCCTTCACACTGACCACGGACGACCTGGAAGAACAAATAGCCGGGAGCCCCCCACATAATGGCATGCAGGAAACCAACGGCCTTTTCAGCCAGCAGCGGATCGATGTTGTGCATCATGTCGATCACCAACTGGCTGTTATAAATCACGGCGATAATGAGGAGTGAAACCCCCGATGCCAGCCAAAAGCCCTGACGCACCTGATACGCGATACGATCGCGGCGGCCCGCGCCGTTGAGCTGGGCGATAACTGGGGTCAAGGCCAGCAGTAAACCGTGGCCGAACAGAATGGTCGGCAGCCAGATAGAGGTCCCGACGGCAACGGCGGCCATATCCGTGGCGCTATAAGAGCCAGCCATGATGGTATCGACCACGCCCATTGCGGTTTGGGATATTTGCGCGATGATGACCGGAATTGCGAGGGCCAATAAACTACGCGCCTCAATAAAGTACTTCTGCACGTATACACCTTTCTAATTATTTATGGGAAGGGGTGTCGCTGCATCAGCAACAACTAAAAACTGCGGAATATGCCGAAAAGATTGTACCTGCTAGTCGGGGTTAAGCAAAGGTTGTAAAGAAATAGTTATACTCGTCGTCTTTCAAGCTGTAGCTTGAAATCCAAGAGTCTCTATTCGTCGCCTTGAAACTACAGCGCAGTTAGCTGGGGACGCTAACCCCAGGATATAAACTAGGCAAGCACTGCTTTTTTGTCGCTGTGCGTTTGGTTTTCTGCCATAACTGGGGCAAACTGCTTACAGCGCGTTGAACATAGTCATAAAGAAGAGGCCAACATGTTTACCGGTATCGTACAAGGCACCGCCCCGCTGGTTGCCATTGATGAAAAACCCAACTTCCGTACCCACGTTGTTGAAATGCCTGATGAGCTGTTACCAGGGCTGGAGTTGGGGGCCTCGGTAGCCCACAACGGCTGCTGTCTGACCGTCACGGAGATTGCAGGCAATCGCGTCAGCTTTGATTTGATCAAAGAGACTCTGCGGTTGACCAATCTTGGCGATCTTAAACTGGGTGATGTGGTCAATCTGGAAAGAGCCGCCAAGTTTAACGATGAAATCGGCGGACACCTGATGTCCGGGCATATTATCTGTACGGCGGAAGTCACCAAGATTTATACCTCGGAAAATAATCGTCAGATCTGGCTGCGTATGCCGAATATCGATTTGATGAAATATGTGCTGCATAAAGGGTTCATCGGCATCGATGGCATCAGCCTGACCATAGGCGAGGTGGTCAATAACCGTTTCTGTGTGCATTTGATCCCGGAAACCCTTGAGCGCACCACGCTGGGTAAAAAGCGTCTGGGCGATAAGGTCAATATCGAAATCGATTCGCAAACTCAGGCGGTGGTGGATACCGTCGAGCGCGTATTGGCTAATCGTGAGGCTGCGTTAGCTGTCACCAAGCTGCCAGTACCCAAAGTCTGAGAACCGTGCACCAATAACCACACATAGGAGCCAAACGTGAAGTATTACGGGAAAACGATGATGTTAGCGGCGCTGTTGGCACTGACTGCCTGTTCAAGCTCCCCGGAACAGGCGAACTCACAGTCTGCCGAGGCCGAAGATGATACCTGTGGTGCATCGCAGTATCAGAATTATGTGGGTAAACCGCTGTCAGCGTTGGACGGGGTCAATATTCCCCAGCAGGTACGAACTATTCCTTATAACTCTATGGTAACCATGGACTTCAATTTAAAGCGCTTGAACTTCCTGGGTGACAGTGAAGACAAAATCATTCGCGTTTATTGCGGTTAATAACCCTTTACCCCAACCCTGTGGGTTGGGGTAAAGGATTTTAGCGGGGAACTCGCAGACCGCCTTCGACGCCTTTAGGGCTGAATACCACCTGCCAAAGTTGAATATCGCGAGCGCGGAACGCTCCTGCGCAGGCATTAAGGTAATAACTGAACATCCTTTCAAAACGTTCGGAATAGCGCGATGCCAGCTGTGGCCAGCTCTGTTTGAAACGTTCATACCAGGCCATCAGGGTGCGATCGTAATCTGCGCCGATATTATGCCAATCTTCCATGACGAAGCGGCCTTCGCTGGCCTGGGCAATATGTTTCACCGACGGCAGGCAACCGTTGGGGAAGATATATTTATTGATCCACGGATCAACGTTCATATCGGTCTCGTTGGAACCAATGGTATGCAACAGGAAAATGCCATCGGGTTTTAAATTACGTTCCACCACCTCGAAATAGGTTCGGTAGTTTTTCGGCCCAACGTGTTCGAACATGCCGACCGAGACGATGCGGTCAAACTGCTGGTAGAGATCGCGGTAATCCTGCAGCAGAATTTCCACGTCCAGCCCGGCACAGCGCTCTTGCGCCATTTTCTGCTGTTCGGCGGAGATGGTGACGCCCACCATGGAAACGCCGTAGTGCTTGGCCGCATAAGCAGACAGACCGCCCCAGCCACAGCCGATATCCAATACCCGCATACCGGGCTGCAGGTGCAGTTTTTCGCAAATCAACCGTAACTTGGCCTCTTGTGCTTCTTCCAACGTCGTGGCCTGTTGCCAATAGCCGCAGGAATATTGCATATAGGGATCCAGCATCTGGGTAAACAAATCGTTACCCAGGTCGTAATGCTCTTTGCCAACAATCCAGGCACGTTTTTGGGATTGCAGGTTGGTCAGGCGGGCGGCGACAATACGCAAGATATCCTTCAGGTGGTGGGGCAGTTTCTTTTCCAGGCCAGCTGCGACAACCCGCTGAAAAAATATGTCCAGCCGTTCGCACTCCCACCAACCGTCCATATAACTTTCGCCCAGCCCCAGAGAGCCGTCTTGCAGTACGCGTTTAAAGAAATTGGGATTATTGATCTGAATATCGAAAGGGCGTGAACCATTGATTTCAATGCCGGCCATGCTAAGCATTTCATGAGCGATACGATACCAATGGTTGTCCTGGATGCTCAGATCTTCTATACACGATGAACTCATAGCTTCTCCATCACCTTCTTCTGACTTATGATCCTGCAGAATTTAGCGTAGACAATTTCTACAGGGACATACGTATACCTACGGTAAAAATTCACCGTGGTGTCTGAAATCCGACTTGAACAGAGGAAATTTAAGAGACTCCCTGCGTCAAAGGACGCGGGTAAATGCAACCTTAAATAAAGTGTGATGCCATCCACGTACGCAGCAGTTGCTGCAATAAGAACTTAGTATAACTGTTATTCTAAAAGGTCGTTTTTGAGTATAGGCTTGCCGAGGCGTAGACTCAACTGCAAATCGCGCTCGGCAAGAATTTTCATTAAGTGACTATTTACAGAGATAATTATGACACGGAGTCGGCACGCTTCTGCTGTGTCATCTGCGTTTCATCCGTTCCTTTCCCACGCTGGATCAGATAACCCAAGGCTGCCAAAAATACGGTAGCCACCATTACGGTAGCCGTGGCTAACAGCGGTTGGGCGATAAATGCCGAAACCAACAGGCTGGCGATAAAACATAATCCCAACTGCAGCGTGTTTTGCAGCGCAGCAGCTTTGCCACTGTTGTTGGGGAAGGGCATCAACGCATTGGCTACTAAAATAGGATAGCTGGCACCGTTTACTAACGCCATAAAGCAGAACGGGATCAGCAGAGTGGTCAACGTTGGCTCACTTAGCGTGGCGATCAGATACAACGCCACCATGCTGACACCGTAAGCTAACAGCAACCACGGCAGCAAGGTTTTGCCAGAGATGCGATTTAAGGCGCTACGGCAGCTATAACCCCCTAATAAGAAAGCCAGCGTTTGCGGCACATAGCTCAGACCAATATCGTTGGGGCTATACCCCATATCGCCGAGGATAAAGGGTGAACCCGTCAGCCAGGCGAAGAAGCCAGCAGAACAGGCAGCAAAAACCATCACGTTGCCGCTGAACACCGGGGATTTCAAGATCTGCATAAAGCCAAGGCTCGGCTTTTTATCGGCGGAAGGTACCAGTCTGCTACGGTCTTTCAGCAGCAAGGTGGGGATCAGCAGCAGGGCGGTGATCCCCAGCAGCACGGCGAAAATGGCCCGCCATCCCATATGGTTGAGCAACCAGGCACCCAGCAGTGGGGCCAGCGCCGGAGAGAGGGCGACCAGCGGCATAATGGAGGCGAAAACACGGTTGGCTTTGCCATCGCGGTAGCGATCGACCACGATCGCCTGCCAGGTGACGGCGGCGGAACAGACGCCAATGGCTTGAATAAAGCGCAGTGACCACAGCTGTGCCACGTTCTCGACCCAAAGCATACCGAGGCAGCCGACGGCGAACAGCGCCAGGCCAATCAATAACACGGGCTTACGGCCAATACGGTCGGACAGCGGCCCCCACAGCAACTGGGCAAAGGCAAAGCCTGCCAGGAAGATACTCAGGCTGGCGCTGATCGCCCCAGCGGAGATTTGCAGATCCTGCTGCATTGCCCCAAAGGCGGGCAGGTACATATCGGTAGCCAGATAGCCCAACATACTCAGGCCGGCCAGGTAGAACATAAATCCAAAATTTCGCATTGCTATTTCTCGTTAAAATTATGTTGTCGCAGGTTTTGAAGCGCCGGCAAGTGTATACGGCTGGATCTCTGCTTGTGAAACGGTAATATTTGCAAGGTGCTGTTAAAAAATTTGAAGGCAAACATGTGTGGTCTGAATATTCACTCGATGTAGTAGATGCGGTAGCGCGGACCGGCAGTTTCAGCGCGGCGGCACAGGAGTTGCACCGCGTTCCTTCTGCTGTGAGCTATACGGTGCGTCAACTGGAGCAATGGCTGGCAGTGCCTTTGTTTGAACGCCGTCACCGCGATGTGGAACTCACGCCAGCGGGGGCGCTGTTTATTAAGGAGGCGCGAGTTGTTATCAAAAAAATGCTCGATACCCGACGGCAGTGTCAGCAGGTGGCAAACGGTTGGCGCGGGCAACTGCGGATTGCGGTCGATCTGATCGTCAAACCCCAGCGCAGCCGCCAGCTGGTGCTGGATTTTTATCGCCATTTTCCCGACGTGGAACTGATGGTACAGCCGGAAGTCTTCAACGGCGTGTGGGATGCGCTGGTCGATGGCCGCGCTGAGATGGCCATTGGTGCAACACGTGCGGTGCCGGTGGGCGGCGGTTTTGCCTTTCGCGATATGGGCTTTATGAATTGGCTCTGCGTAGTCCATGCTAAACATCCGCTGGCCGCCTTGCAAGGAAAGCTGCGAGACGATCAGCTACGACCTTATCCCTCGTTGCTGTTGGAAGATACTTCGCGCAATTTACCCAAGCGGGTGACCTGGTCGCTGGACAACCAGCGGCGATTGACCGTGCCAGACTGGGTTTCTGCGGTAGATTGTTTGCGTGCCGGGCTGTGTGTGGGCATGGTACCCGCGCATCGGGTATTGCCGTTGGTACAAAGTGGCGAACTGGTGGTATTACCACTGCATGAGCCTTTCCCGCCTAGCGCCTGCTGCTTGACCTGGCAGCAAAACGCCCAGTCTCCGGCCATGGCCTGGCTGTTGGACTATCTGGGCGACAGCGAAACGCTCAATCAGGAATGGCTCAGTGAAGAGGAGTCGGGTGCTTAATCGGGCGCAGTATTGCAGCGCCCCAACAGGAGTTAACGGCGGTAATCGACAAAAGGACCATCGGCAACTGAGCGGCGCTCGATGAGTTTTGGATGCACTTCAATCACCTGCGATTCTTCACGCTTGCTGATAATGCGATCCAACAGCATGGTAAAGGCCATCTCGCCCAGGCGCTCTTTCGGCTGGTGAATGGTGGTCAGCGCCGGGGTGAAGTAGCGGGCATTACGCACGTTGTCGTAGCCAATCACCGAGATATCCTGCGGTACACGCAACCCCAGCTCATCGGCGGCGCAGATCGCCCCCATGGCCATAATATCGCCGCCACAGAAAACGGCGGTTGGACGATGCTTTTGCGACAGGATCTGATGCATGGCTTTGTAGCCAGATTCAGGCTCGAAATCCCCCTGCACGATCCATTCTTCGCGCACTTCGATGTTGGCTTCCTTCATGGCTTTCAGAAAGCCCTGGTGGCGACCTCCACCGGTATTACGCGCCAGTTGACCAGGAATGGCACCGATGTCACGGTGGCCACGTTCGATCAGGTAGCGGCCTGCCAGGTAGCCGCCCTCGAAGGCATTGTCGATAATGGTATCGGTGAAGTCTCCGCGCGCGGTACCCCAATCCATCACCACCATGGGAATGTTACGGTAATCTTCCAGCATGCCCAGTAGCTGATCTGGATATTCTGAGCACATCACCAGCAAGCCATCGACGCGTTTTTGCGCCAGCATTGCCAAATAGGCTTGCTGTTTATCCAGATTATTGTGCGAGTTACACAAGATCAGGGTATAGCCTTTGCTGTAGCAGCTGTTTTCCACCGCTTCGATCACTTCGGCAAAATAGGGGGCCTCGCTCGAGGTGGCGAGCAAACCGATCGATTTGGTGTGGTTGACCTTGAGGCTGCGGGCCACGGCGCTAGGTGAATAGTGAAGCTCTTTGATGGCGGCCCAAACGGCCGTTTTGGTATCTTCGGCGACGAAACGCGTTTTATTGATAACGTGCGAAACGGTAGTGGTAGAAACGCCAGCGCGTTTGGCCACATCTTTAATCGTTGCCATGTAAAAAATGACTCCTAAACCCACATGTTACAGCATGTAAGTATGATGTTAATCGTTTGCCTGCGTAGATCCTTCCCCAGATAAGCGAAAACTGAGTTTTTAGTGCTGAAGTCGTAAATCGCTTGAACAGGGAGGGGCAGTTTATCGGTACGCAGTTGTGAACTGCGGATTTTGTCGCATATTGAAGAAAAGTGGAAGAGCTAATCGGTAATTATCAGCGGGGAAATCATAACAAGATTTTAATCACGAACTGTGGGAAAATGATTTGACGTATAAACTGTGTGGCTTATGCTCTGGAAAAGCCAATCTGAGAGGGAGTTGTATATGGATACCAATTTGAAGATGTCATTACTCACCACCGTGGGTGCTTTGGCAATGATTATTGCTTTCAGTTTTATTGCCGCATTGAACTGATCCGCAGCAGAAAAACAAAGGCGCAGCTTGATGCCGCGCCTTATTATTAGCTAGTTACCCGCCGTTAAGCCAGGTTTTCTGCCACGAATGCCCAGTTAACCAACGCCCAGAAGTTTTCCAGGTACTTTGGCCGCGCATTGCGGTAGTCGATATAGTAAGCATGCTCCCACACGTCAACGGTCAATAGCGGAACGTCTGCGCCGGTCAGCGGGGTTGCCGCATTTGAGGTGCTGACGATCGCCAGACTACCATCCGCTTTTTTCACCAGCCAGGTCCAGCCCGCGCCGAAGTTTTTCACGGCGGCATCGGTGAACTGCTCTTTAAAGGCGGCGAAGGAGCCGAATGACTTATTGATGGCCTCTGCTACTGCACCCGTTGGCTCGCCACCACCTTGCGGTGATAAGCAGTGCCAATAGAAGGTGTGGTTCCAGACCTGAGCGGCGTTGTTGAACACGCCGCCGGTGGAGGTCTTGACGATCTCGACCAGGGATTTGCCTTCGAACTCGCTACCTTTCACCAGATTGTTCAGGTTAACCACGTAGGTGTTATGGTGCTTGCCATAGTGGTATTCCAGCGTTTCTGCGGAAATGTGCGGTTCGAGAGCGTTTTTCTCATATGGTAATGCAGGTAATTCAAACGACATTGCTTTCTCCTTTTATAGACAATACGCCTCTCCGACGCTGCAGGCCTAAGGGGCCGAGGGCGGAAAAACGCAATTGCACCACTTTTGTTATGGTTATTAATCTTAACAACTTTCCGAGCGAAAAGAACATCCAAAGTGTGCCAAGTGACTGATTGTTTAAAGTTGCAGCGGGTGATAGAGAGCACGGCCGAGCAGTTGGCTCAGCCGTGAAAGGTTAACGGATGGTGGTAGGGGTCACTACGCGGCGGGCACCAATGTAATGGTTTTGCCAATAGTCGTTATCTAACTGACTGATGCGAATTTCTTCACCGGTACGCGGTGACTGGATGAACTTACCGTTACCAAGATAGACGCCAACGTGATCGGCGGTGCCACGGTTGTTGATGCGGAAGAACACCAGATCGCCTTTCTCAAGCTCATTACGCTTGATCGGCGCTGCATCACGCAGGTGGTACATTTCGTTGGCGGTACGCGGCATTTTAATTTTCACCACGTCTTTGTACGCGTAATAAATCAGCCCGCTGCAGTCGAAGCCTGTACCAGGTGAAGACCCACCCCAGCGGTAGGGCTTACCCATTTGCCCCATCAGCTTGGCCATGGCTGTCTGCTTGGCGTGCTGATAACGTTTTTTGTGAGCGGCGGAAAGTTTCAACGGCTTTTCGCGGCCAGCCAATTTTGCCGTAGCTTTGCCTTCTTCACGATGGCGACCATAACCTTTTTTATAGCCTTTTTTAGGCGGAGTTACTTTTAGCTTGGCCGTTTTGGTTGCCTGGCTTTTAGTTTTAACGCTGGTGGTTTTTTTTGCGGTCTTTATCGTTGCTGGTTTGGTTTTTAGCGTTTTCGGAGGGGTGGCTGCCTTCACTTTTTTATTGGCTTTCTCCGCTTTCTTTTTCTTGCGGTCGTCTGGCCGGGCTTCATTAACGTGACTCTTGCGCTGCTCGGCAGAAACACGTGCCTGTGGCGCAGCGTGCGCCAAATTGAAGAAGAGCTGCGTAAATAGCAGCACAAAAAGTGTAATAATTAACCGCATATCGACGTTACCAACCTTGGCTCCGAAACAGAAATCGAATGAGTCACAGTATTCCCGAAATTCACCCTATAAAACAGCGTGGATCTCATAAATACTAATCCATATTGTGAGAAAACGTTAATGGCATTTTTATTGTTGCAAAATCAAACGCCTGGCGCCTAAAAAAGCGACAGAGATCATGTGGTTGGCTTATTGCTCGCCGGCATTGCGCAGGGCAAAGATAATAGTGAAACGTCCCGATTAAAAATGTTATTCTGGGGCCATGTTTTAACCGGTTCGGTGTGTCCGCCGCTTTTGCTGAGGCAATCAGAGAATGTCCCTGCAAAAGATGGCGTTTTCTTGGCACCGGTCCTGCCGCTACAATAGCCAGTGTGATGCATGTTGTAGCCATGATGTGGCTTGAGGAAGCAATAATGACGACGATTGAAAAAATTCAGCAGCAAATTTCTGCCAACCCGATCCTGCTGTATATGAAAGGCTCACCGAAATTGCCAAGCTGCGGTTTCTCTGCTCAGGCCGTGCAGGCGCTTTCAGCCTGTGGTGAACGTTTTGCCTATGTTGATATTCTGCAAAACCCGGACATCCGCGCTGAGCTGCCAAAGTACGCCAACTGGCCAACCTTCCCGCAGCTGTGGGTCGATGGTGAACTGGTTGGCGGCTGCGATATCATCATCGAGATGTACCAGCGTGGTGAACTGCAGCCGTTGATCAAAGAAACGGCCGAAAAGTATAAAGATCAGGAAGACCAGCAGCCTTAATGGCGCAGGGTTTTACCCAATAAAATCGGGCGGCACCTTTAACAGTGCCGCCCGATTTTTTATGTCTGTCAGTTTGCCAGCAAGCTATTGCGATTCAACGTTGGCAATCGGCCAGCCACCGAGACGTTTCCAGCGGTTGACCAGTTCACAGAACAGTTGGGCGGTTTGCTGGGTATCATACAGGGCTGAGTGTGCCTGGCTGCTATCAAACGGCATACCGGCGGCGATACAGGCTTTGGCCAGCACCGTCTGCCCTAATACCAGCCCACTAAGCGCAGCGGTATCAAAGGTGGCAAACGGGTGGAACGGGTTGCGTTTCAGGCTGGCGCGCTCGGCGGCGGCCATCAGGAAACTGTGATCAAAGTTGGCATTATGCGCCACGATGATCGCCCGGTTACAGCCCTGATCCTTAATGCCTTTACGCACGGCTTTGAAAATCGCATGCAGCGCATCATATTCACTCACTGCACCACGCAGTGGGTTATGTGGATCGATACCGTTGAAGGCCAGCGCTTCCGGTTGCAGGTTCGCCCCTTCAAACGGTTCTACGTGAAAATGCAGCGTTTCATCTTGCTGTAACCAACCATTTTCATCCATTTTCAGCGTGACGGCGGCAATCTCTAGCAGCGCATCGGTCTGAGCATGAAACCCGGCGGTTTCCACATCAATAACAACGGGATAAAACCCACGGAAACGGCCACTCAGGGCGTTAAGATCACTTTTTTCGGCCATCAGTTTCTTATCTTTAGCGAATTCAGCGCGCATTATGACAAATTTCTTGTCTTGGTGCAGCGGAGATAGAAAGCAGGGCGCATGGCGCGCCCTGGAGAAACCTCAGTTACCGAGGCCGTGACCTGCATGCTTGTTCTCGATCAGTTCGATCTTGTAGCCGTCTGGATCTTCGACGAAGGCAATCACGGTGGTACCGCCCTTGACTGGACCGGCTTCGCGTGTGACTTTGCCACCGGCCTGTCGGATGTTGTCGCAGGTGGCGGCTACATCATCGACGCCCAGAGCCAGATGACCAAAGGCGGAACCCATGTCGTAGCTGTCGACGCCCCAGTTATAGGTTAGTTCGATGACCGAGCCTTCGCTTTCATTGCTATAACCCACGAAGGCCAGCGAGTATTTGTACTCGGTATTTTCGCTGGTACGCAGTAAGCGCATGCCTAATACCTTGGTATAGAAGTCGATGGAGCGTTGCAGATCGCCGACACGGAGCATGGTATGGAGTAAGCGCATAATTTCCTCTGATTGGATATGCCGCGGCTGACGGCAGGTGACTTGAACAGCGTCAGACAGTATAGCCTTGTCGCATAAGGCAATTCAACGCGTGCGGTTGGTGATAGGGAAGGTTACGTTGTCACAAACAAAAATAGCTGCGAATAATAGTGCAGCAGGCGGGAGCCATACAGAACGCCGACACGCCGTGGATCCTTCCATGGAGGCTCGTATCGCGCGTCGATGCGCTCAACGGTCGGCTAACCTGTATGACCCCACCTGTCAGAGGCTTAGTGTATTGCGGTATTTAGCGCCCCTATTTAGCTGAGCGTCACAGTGTCGGATAATCGGTATAACCCTCGGCACCGCCGCCGTAGAAGAAATCGGCACGCTGCTCGTTGAGTGGAGCCTGCTGTTTAAAGCGTTCCACCAGATCTGGGTTGGCAATATAGCTGCGGCCAAAGGCGACGGCATCAATAAAGCCTTGGGCGATCAGCTCTTCCGCTTTCTCCGCCGTATAGGCACCCGCGCCAATAATCACGCCTTGGAAGTGCGCTCTTACTGCATCGCGGAACGCGGTTGAGTAAGGCTTGCCACCGGCCCAATCCGGCTCGGAAATATGCAGGTAGGCGATACCGCGCTTGTTCAGCTCTTCGATCAGATACAGCGCCGCTTCTTCCTGATCTTCGCCGTTGTCCAGGCCATTGAACGGGCCCAACGGTGAGATACGGATACCAACGCGATCGGCACCGATTTCGGCAATGCTGGCATCGACCACTTCCAGCGTCAGACGGGTACGGTTTTCAATGCTGCCACCGTATTGGTCAGTACGTTGGTTGGACGCCGGAGACATAAACTGGTGCAGCAGGTAACCGTGCGCGGCATGCAATTCAATATAGTCAAAACCGGCTTCACGCGAGTTGGCCGCAGCCTGGCGGAAATCGTTGACGATCCCCGGGATTTCGTTGGTTTCCAAAGCACGTGGGGTAGAGGTTGGCACACGGACCCAGGCACCAGTTTCATCACGCACCGTGGTGCGGGTTTCGGCATTGATCGCTGAAGGTGCGACGGGAGCCTGCTGGCCCGGCTGCAAGCTTGAGTGGGAGATGCGGCCTACGTGCCAAAGTTGCACAGCGATATGACCCTGTTTGTCATGTACCGCCTGGGTGATTTTTTTCCACGCGGCGATTTGTTCTGGCGTATGCAGACCAGGAGCTCCGGCATAACCTTTTGCCTGGAAAGAAATCTGAGTGGCTTCGGTGATCAGCAGGCCAGCGCTGGCACGCTGAGCATAATATTCCGCCATCAACGGCGTAGGGATGTCACCTGGCTCGATGCTGCGCAGACGAGTCAGCGGGGCCATGAACACTCGGTTGGGTAAGGTGGTGTGGCCAACTTTGAGCGGAGAGAACAATTTTTCAATCTTCATAGTGCATCCTATAGTATTAGACCAGTCGACTAGTGATGATAAACAATATCGCTACAATGTCTTTCGGGTAAAAAAAGGGAGTTTATGGCTGCGCTGGGCGCAACAGCAATTCGATACTTTCCAGCGCACAGGTCAGTGGGGCGACAGAGTGGCGGATTTTAGCCCGCAACGATGCGCCCAACCACAGCGAATACAGCGTTTCCGCCGTGGCCGCCGGGCTCATAGTGATAGCCAGTGAGCCTTCACGGATACCACGTTCGATAGCGTCTTGCAGATGGCCGATCACGCGGCTGGTGCCAGCTTCCAACGCATGGCGCATAGGTTCAGAAAGATCGCTGACCTCTGCGGAGAGTTTCACTGCCAGGCAAGCGTTATGGCACTCACTGCGGCAGTGGAAGCTGATGGCCTGGGCATAATAACTTAATAACTGATTACGCGCGTCGCTGCGAGAGTCGGCAAAAAGCGCCTGCATTTGAGCGTCGTAATGGGCAAAATAGCGTTGCAACATCGCTTCGCCGAAGGCTTCCTTCGAGCGAAAATAGTGATAGAACGACCCTTTGGGCACGCCAGCGGTAGCGAGCAGCTCACTGAGGCCCATGCCGGTAAAACCAAGGCGCAGGCTGAGCGTTTCGCCGGTAGCGAGCAGATGTTCTCGGGTATCCCCGTTGCAATTCGTCTGTTTTGTCATAATGAAAATGAGAATAATAGACCGATTGGTCTAGGTCAAGTCGCAGATAAAAAAAACCGGGAAAAAAATCCCCGGCTCTGACGGTAAAAACGTCGACTAACTTACATTCTATCGAGTTGCTGCACAAGACCTCATGCCGGTGCGCAGCATGCTGCGTCAGTCTAGCTGCGGCAGCGCTGCAGAATATCCAGGTTGGGCTGATATTGCTGTGTCTGCACGCTCAACATGCCCAACAGGGTATGGAACAGATTATCCTGTAAAACCTTGTCGTTATCCGCCAAGGATTGCAGGCATTGGCGGTTAATGCCGAAATTGCGTTCATAATCGGCCGACATCCACATCAGGAAAGGCACGTGGGTCTGCTGAGAAGGCGCGAACATATAAGGCGTACCGTGCAGATACATGCCATTCTCCCCGAGCGATTCGCCGTGATCGGAAAGATAGACCATCGCCGTATTGAATTTGCCGCTGTATTGCTGCAACAGCTTGATGGTGCTGTCCAGCATGGCGTCGGTGTACAGTAGCGAATTGTCGTAGGTATTCACCAGTTGCTCGTGGGTACAGTCCTGGATCTGGTTGCTGTCACAGGTGGGTGAGAACTGGCGTAATTCGGGCGTACTGCGGCGGTAGTAGGCCGGGCCGTGGCTTCCCATCTGATGCAGTACGATCACACCGTCCCCTTTCAGGCCGTTGATATAATCGTCCAGTTTATGCAGCAGCACGTTATCCATGCAGACATCGCCGTCGCAATACTGTGAAAGCTTCAGCTTGGTCATGTCGATATGTGGGATGCGATCGCAGGCCCCCTTACAACCGCCGTCATTTTCGCGCCACAGCAGGTTCACTCCGGCATGAGCCATCACGTCCAGCATGCCTTCCTGGTGTGCGGCCAAGGTGGCGTCGTAGTCGCCGCGTGGCATGTTGGAGAACATGCAGGGCACGGAGATAGCCGTTTCGGTACCGCAGGAGCTGGCATTCTTGAAATAAACCACATGGTCCTGCTTCAAGCGGGGATTGGTCTCCCGTGAGTAACCACCTAGCGAAAAATTCTCTGCCCGCGCGGTTTCACCGACCACCAGTATCACCAGGGTTTTCTTGGTCTGGCTGCTAATGACTGGGCCTAAATGAGCATCTTCACCAATCTTGACCAGCGGCAGATTTTGGTGGAAATAGCGGTGTTGAGCGTACTTGATGGTGCCAGACACAAAATTGCTTGGGGTGAGCATTTTCACCACGCTTTTATTGTTGCGGATCAGCGAGGCGTAATCTTTATAGAATAACGCTGCAACCAACAGGATCACCACCACGGAAAGCATCACATTGGCCGCGCGCAGGCCAATCATGTACCACCAAGGGCGGGTTTTATTGATGCGGACAAAGCACACGAAAACGGCAGGCAAAATGCCCAGCAACAGCAGCCATAGCCCCATACGAGGGGTGAGCAATGCCGTCGCTTCCTGAGGGTTGGTCTCGAAGGCGTTCTGCATCATATTGCCATCAATCACCACGCCGTAGCTGAACATAAAATAGTTGGCCGCCGCGCTGCCGAGCAGTAACAGAATAACCAGGGGTTTACGCAGGAACGGAATGGTTAATACGCTGAAGATAATATTCAGGGCACAGAAAATAACCACTGGCATAGTCGCCGCAAAAATGACGCTATGTACGCTATCAAAGGTGATATATGACCAGGCCTGGTGAATAAATAGCAGATTCTGGAAAACCGTGAAGAATAGGGCGCAAGCCAGGATAAAACCCAAGCTGTTGCATTGTAATGATGGACGTAAGCGCATTGCCAAATCTGGATCCTGCCATGAGGTAATGCGCCGAAATTTATCAGATGAAACTTAAGATAACCTTAGACGTAGTGAGTGGCAGGACAGCGGCTGCAACGATTACAGCCGCTGGCGGACGATTAATAGGCAGCGGTAAACTGTGCCTTGATGAACTGCGGTTTTTCCACTTCGTCGATAATGGCAACCGCGAGGTCTTCTACCGAAATACTGGCCGGCGCGTCACCCTTCATCAACAATTGTGTCGTGCCCAAACGGAACTGACCGGTACGCTTGCCGGGTTCCAGCAACGCGGCAGGAGAAAGGTAGGTCCAATCCAACTGGGTTTCTTTTTTCAACGCATTACGTAAATCTCGTACCGCCTGGGCCCCTGGACGAATATTTTCCGGGAACTGCGGAGTATCAACCAGCTCAACTCCCGGAGCGACTTCCAGGCTACCGGCACCGCCAACGTACAGCAGGCGTTTAACCGCGGATTGTTTTACCGCCGCCAGGATTTGTTGGGCACCTTTAGCGGTTTTCTCATACAGGTCCGTTTCTGCCCAACCTGGGTTATAGGCGCTGATCACGACATCATGGCCAGCTAACTGTTGTGCCAGCCACGGGCCGTCGGCCACGTCACCCAGGGCGACGGTGAGATTGGCATTATCCGGCAGATCTTTTTTCTGACGGGCGATGGCGGTCACTTGCAGGCCGCGGGCCAAAGCTTCATCCACTACGCGGCGGCCAACAAAACCGGTTGCTCCAATAATGGCGACTTTCATGAGGTCTCTCCTGTGAAATATTTTTTAGCGGGTTGCCGTACCACTCAGTGGCGGCGCAGTAGAAATACTATAAGCCTTAACAATGCGGCTGATTAGTGCCATATTTATGCTTTCTTGATTAAGTAAAACTTCATAATCATGGATAAACTGAATCGAATGGCGGTATTTGCCACCGTGGTAGCCGAGGGATCTTTTGTTGCGGCGGCCCGTCGGCTAGAGATGACGCCTTCTGCGGTCAGCCAGCATATGAGGTCGTTAGAAAAGTCGCTCGGGATGCCGTTATTGCACCGCTCGACTCGCCGCTTGGCACTGACCGATGCGGGGGAAGCCTTTTATCCCGGTTGCGAAGCCATGTTGCAGGAAGCACAGCGCGCGGAGCAGCGGCTGGCGGAACTGCGGGATACGCTGGTGGGCGAACTACGTATTGCCACCACCGTCGGGATCGGTAGCGGCCCCTTGGCTGAGGCTCTGGCTCCCTTGCTGCTGGCGCACCCAAAGCTGACGCTGCGCATTCTGGCAGATGACCAGGTGGTGGATATGATCGAGCAGCGGGTAGATATCTCGCTGCGCGTAAATCTGCAACTGGCAGATACCAACCTGATTGCTCACCCGCTGACCGCCTGGCCCATGGTGCTCTGCGCCGCGCCGCGTTATCTTAGCCAGCATGGCGTGCCGGAAACGCCCCAGGAGCTGGTGCAACACCGCTGGATCACTGGTAGCGGTCACGGGCTGCATCTCGATTTACATCACCATGCGGGCGAAACATTCAAACTACGCCTGGCGGCGGGGCAGGTTGTCAGCGGTAGTATGAACGTGATCCGGGCCTTTACCCGCAATGGTCTGGGGATTTCCGGTCAACCGCTGTATGAAATTGGTGATGAACTGCGCAGGGGGGAATTAATCGCCCTGTTACCGCAGTGGAGGCCAGCGCCATATCGGCTGCATGCGTTAACTCTGGAGCGGGTTCTGCCGGAGAAAACGCGCCAGGCGTTGCACTATTTGCGAGAATATTTTCGCCGTCATGGGGAAAAGCCACTTGCCAATGGCCCCGATGACGTCTTCAATTAGCATGACAACGCAGGAGGACGTGTGGCGCAGCAACTCGAGTTCTTTGACATCCCAAGCCCGTGTCGTGGCATTTGCCAGGCCGATGAGCGCGGCTATTGTCGTGGTTGCCTGCGCAGCCGCGAGGAGCGCTTTGGCTGGATGCAAATGAACGATGTCCAGAAAAAGGACGTTCTGCGCCTGTGTCGTCAGCGTTACCTGCGCTCACTGCGTACCGGCAAGCAGCCGGAAGAGATCCCGCCAGAGCAGCCCTCACTGTTTTAACTTTAATGCTGATTTTCTCGATCTGCCGCACGTAAAGGCCACTTTTGCGTTTCCTACGTCTTGGACGCTTGTGTATGCTGGCGTTAACTATTGTCATGAGGTTTAACAATGCTGAATCGTACTAAGCTGGCACCCCTTGGGCCAGAGTTCTCACGCATGATTTGCGGCTACTGGCGTTTGATGGAGTGGGGCATGTCTCCGCAGCAGTTGCTGACGTTTATCAAGCAACACGTTGAGCTGGGGGTGACCACGGCGGACCACGCGGATATTTATGGTGGCTATGCCTGCGAGCAGGCCTTTGGCGAGGCTATCAAGCTACAGCCCTCGGTGCGCCAGGGGATGGAGCTGGTGTCGAAGTGCGGCATCGCGACCACCGCCAAGCCGGGTAACCCTATCGGGCATTACATCACCGATCGCGAGCATATCGTGCATAGCGCAGAGCAGTCATTATCGCACCTGCATACGGACTACCTGGATTTATTGTTGATCCATCGCCCCGATCCGTTGATGGAGGCCGATGAGGTAGCAGAAGCCTTTGTGGCGCTGCATAAAAGCGGCAAGGTGCGCCATTTCGGCGTTTCGAACTTTACGCCAGCACAGTTTTCCTTATTGCAGTCGCGTCTGCCGTTCTCGCTGGTGACTAACCAGGTCGAAATTTCCCCGATCTATCAGCCTGCGATCCTCGACGGCACCTTGGATCAATGCCAGCAGTTGCGTATCAAACCGATGGCCTGGTCTTGTCTGGGTGGCGGGCGGTTGTTCAGCGATGCTGAGTTCCAGCCGTTACGCGATGAACTGCAAACGGTGGCGCAAGAGATTGGTGCCGAAACCATTGAGCAGGTGGTGTATGCCTGGGTGATGCGTTTGCCTTCGGCACCGCTGCCAATTATCGGCTCCGGCAAGATCGAGCGCGTACGTTCGGCCCTGAAGGCGCAAGAGCTGACCTTGAGCCGCCAGCAGTGGTTCCGCATTCGTAAAGCGGCACTGGGTTACGACGTACCTTAAGTTGAGCGGGTAAGGCTGGCATCGTGCCAGCCTTATCCGATGTCCTTTGCCGCTACTTCACTTGCACCCCTTGGCTAAATATTATCAGTAAGCTTGCAGCCCAAAACATTAAGAATGCCAGTATCTTTATGTTAATGACACTTGCCGACGCAGGGGGGCAGAAAACCAAGGAATATGGGAGCAAGGTCACAAAATATTATAACCGGCTCAGTGGCTGCGCTGATTAACGACGGTTTCCCCTGTAGCAAGGTTTAATCGGTATATACTCCCTAAGGACTATAACTATCGCATGGAGATTGAGTGATGAAACGTTATTGGTGTGCGGCATTGGGTTTGATGGCCTGTGGCGTTGCGCAGGCGGCAACGGTTGATGTCGAAATGAATCTGGTGACCGGCCAGGGAATTGGTCAGGACATTGGTAAAATCACAATTAGCGAAACGCCTTACGGCCTGTTGTTCACCCCGCAACTGAAAGCCTTGCCTGCCGGTGTGCACGGTTTTCACGTTCATGAGAAAGGCAGCTGTGAGCCGGGTATGAAAGAGGGCAAGGCGGTAGCCGCACTGGCTGCGGGGGGCCACTTTGATCCTGAGAAAACCGGCAAGCATCTCGGGCCTTATGATGCCAACGGGCATTTAGGCGATTTGCCAGCAATCTATGTCACGGCGGACGGCATGGCTGACACTCAGGTGCTGGCTCCGCGCTTGAAGAAAATCAGCGAAATCGAAGGCAAGGCGCTGATGGTACACGCCGGGGGGGATAACCACTCCGATCAACCCAAACCGCTGGGTGGTGGTGGCGATCGCTTCGCCTGTGGCGTAATCAAATAAATCAGCTGCCCGCGTCAGCCTGGCGTGGGCGCTGTTATCGCTTCCGGTGGAATGATCGCCTGCTGTAACTGCTGCAGTGAGCAGTACAGCCGCCAAATCAAGCCCGCCAAATCACGTGCTGCCTGTTCTGGATGTTGGGCAAGTGCGTTACTCATACGCTGCAACTCCTGCAAGGTGGCGTCCAACGACGCATGCTGCACTCCTTTCTCAGTCATGACTCCCTTCAAACAATGAATACAGACGTCACGTACGGCGGCCAGCGGATCTGATCGGGTTTGCCAATCACGGAGTTGCCAGACCACGTGGCTGCAGTTCAGCAGCACTACTCCCCAACGTAATAGCCAGGTGCGGGCCTCCTGATCCAGGCTTTGATTCAGTTGACTGATGCGGTGATAGATACGCGACTCAAACTGGCTTTCGCTTTGCTGCGGTTTCTTACTCAACTGATCGATAAAATCACGGCGTAATGCGCGGATAATCCGTCGGCTTTTACGTTTGTCCGAACTGGGCCGCAGGATTTGGAACGCCAGCCCTGCCAACAGCACACCGGCAATCTTGGCGAGACTGTCATTGATATAGCCTTGATAATCGTAGCTCGGCGGGTTGGTCACGGCGAGAAACGATCCCATAAACACGATCAACTGACCCCAGAGTGGGGCATAGGGTGGATTTTGCAGTTTCATCATCTGCATCGTGACCAGGGTCGGGAACAGGAAGGCGCAAAACACCCAGAAGTCGTCGATCTGGATCATCAGGCCAAACTTCATCACAAAGCAGAAGGCAAACAGCAGGGAAACGGCCTTCAGTAAGGTGGTGATGGATTTGATCGGCGAAGGGGTAGAGGAATAGAGCACGCAACTGATGGCGATCAGCGTCAGCGCAGAGCTACCTGCGTCCCACTGGGTCGTGATCCAATAAGCGCAACCGATCAGGATACACAAGAAGGTGCGTAGCCCGTTGTAGGCGGCCTCAACGCTGTCTGTATGGCGCGCTAGTGAGGTAACCCGCGGTGGTTCGATATCGCTGACCTGGGTAGCGCTTTCCAGCCGTTGCAACCAACGGGTACAGCGCAGATAGAGCCAGCAAAAGTGGCGCAGGCGCAGGAAGAAGGCCCGATGGCGATAATCTGTCGGATCCTGAGGGGCGATGGTGACCAGAATATGCGCCAGCCGATATTTGTCCGTGGTGGGATCGCGTAATTCATTCAACAACTGCTCTAACACCGCCGCCAGATTCTCCGGGCGGTCTGGCCAGTTTAACAACATGCGGCGCAGGCTGGAGATAACGCTGGTGATGCGCAATTGCTGGTGCAGCATGTAATTGAGGATATTGTTTTGCCGACGCAGCCGGTAATGGCTCCAGAAGGCCTGAATACGCAGCAGGTTCATGGTCAGGATCTGGCCGATAACGCCCTCGTGGGAGGTACGCATCCGCAGGCTGATTTCCGGTTGCCACAGCATGGCGGCGTGTTCCAGCAGGCGTAAGTGCATGCGGCGTAGCGATACCAGCAGAGTTGCGCCATCCGAGGTGCTTGGCAGGATCATCATCATCAGGCCGCCGCACAGGATACCGGTGATCACCTCACAGACGCGTGCCTGGGTGATATCAAAAATTTGCTGGGTGTCGGTAATATTAACCGTGCCAAACACGATGATAGCGGCGGTATAGCCCGCCAGGGCAAAGGCGTAGGAGACATTGTTCTGGTAGTGGTTGGAAATGTAGGTACACAGCCCCAACCAACTGGCAATCGACAGGGTGAACAACCAGGGATCGTTCAGACAACCGGCAATCAGCAGTGACGCCATGGCACCAAGCAGGCTGCCAAAAATGCGGCCAATGCTCTTGCTGATCACGCCGCCAACCGTCGGGAAACTGACGACGGCGGCGGAGGTCAGCGCCCAATAGGGTTCATCCAGCTGTAAAACGAAGGCGACCCACAGCGCCAGGCACATTGCCAGGGTGTTGCGTAACGCATAGCGCCACTGCCCTGCGGTGGCTTTACCCCAGGGCGAACGCTTCCATTCAAGAAAGGGCAGGTTCACACATTAGTCCTGCTGATGAATTGAAATGGTGCAGGTGGTACCGGCTACCAGAGTCAGGTCGGCCGGAATATCGATCAGCTTGATACGTACCGGCACCCGTTGTGCCAGGCGCACCCAAGGCACGTTGGGTTTCACATCCATCAACAAATCACTGCTGCTGTCAGCGCTTTGGTCGTAAATGGCCCGGCCAATGCTTTCGACCACCCCTTGCAGCCGAATATTGCCGTTATACAACACGATATCCGCTTTGCGGCCCTCCCTGATATGCCTGAGCTTGGTCTCTTCGAAATAACCGAGCACATAGAACGAATGGGTGTCTACCAGCGCCACCAACGGCGTTCCTGCGGTGGCGTAGTTGCCGACTCGGGCCTGTAAGTTGGTAATGTAACCGTCGGTTGGGGCATAGATCCGCGTCTTACTGAGGTTCCATTTGGCCTGTTCCAGATTGGCCTGAGCCGCCTTATACGAGGCTTTCATGGAGGCGGCAGCCAGGTTTGACTCATCCAGATCTTCAGAGGAGATGACGTTACGGGGCAGGCTACGGCGACGGGACGCTTCGTGATCGGCCTTGGCCATATCGGCCTGTGCTTTGGCCAGCGCCGCCTCGGCATTGTCCAACGCAATTTGGTAAGGCACTGGGTCAATGCTGAAAATCAGGCTGCCCGCAGTAACGAACTGGTTATCATGAACCAGTATCTTCTCCAATCTGCCAGAGACTTCAGGGGTAATGTTGACGAGCTCAGCCCGCACTTTACCGTCGCGTGTCCAAGGGGATTGCATGTAGTAATTCCATAACCACCAGCCGGCACAAAGCGCGATGGCGCAAACAATAACCGTCGAAAAATACTTTAATGTCTTATGCTTCATGAGCTACCAACTCGCTAGGAGCCACAGGGAACCGCTGACGGTAATGACGAAAATGGATAGATCCATCAGCATAGGGTGCCAGATATCACCGGAGTACATCCAGTCGCGTAGCAAATGATGCACCAGCAGCCAGAAGACTAATCCGAGTAAGAAAGCTTTAAAGAGAGGAGGGAAATAAAGCGATGCACCCAGCACCAGATCGGGCAGTGGTGACGCAGTGTGGAGCCAGGTCGTATTCACGTTAGCAATCCCGATGAGTGAATATGAAGGATGTTTGCATAGAGGATAACCAATTACCGAGAGAAATGTGTCTATTTTTGCGATTTGGATTATATACATTTGTGTTTTTAATGTTAATTAACCAAAATGGGCTACACTTTTGGGAGTAATGTTAGCATGCTAACTATAAGGAGGGGGAAGTGGAATCAACGTTAGGTTCAGATTTAGCACGATTAGTTCGTGTTTGGCGTGCGCTGATCGATCATCGGCTAAAGCCGTTGGAGCTTACACAAACGCATTGGGTGACATTGCACAATATCAATCGATTACCGCCTGAACAGTCGCAAATCCAATTGGCAAAAGCGATCGGTATTGAGCAGCCTTCCTTGGTACGTACCTTGGATCAGCTGGAAGAAAAAGGGTTGATCACCCGTCACACCTGCGCTAACGATCGACGTGCCAAGCGCATCAAATTGACCGAGGCGGCAGAGCCGATTATTCGTGAAGTGGATAGTGTGATCACGTCGACCAGAGGTGAAATACTCAGCGGTATCTCGGCAGAAGAAGTGAGACTTTTAGTTGGTCTGATTAGCAAGCTGGAACAGAATATCATCGAACTGCAAGAAAAACAATAAATCCAGCGCCTTTTTATTATGCTTAGTCACAGCAACAAACAGAAACCGGAGGCCCAGGGGCCTCCGGTTTTACATTCAGGCAAGGACGTTACAGTGGAGAAACGGTAACGGTACTGCCATTTTGCGCCATACGAACGCGCTGACCTGGGCTGAATTTAGTTGACCCGGCTTTCTGTACCACCACGATATTTTCTTTGTTATCGGTTTTGATTTCCAGCTCCCAGGCGTTGCTACGGCTAGCAGCGCTACCGACGCTATCGCCTACCACACCACCGGCTACGGCACCCGCTGCGGTTGCCAGGCTACGGCCAGTACCGCCACCAATAGTATTACCCAGGAATCCACCCAGGACTGCGCCGCCGATAGTGCCAAGCATGCTTGAGCCTTCACCGCCCTGAATTTGCACCGGGCGTACGGATACCAAGGTCCCAAAGGTCACGGTTTGTACCTGTTTGGCCTGAGAGGCGGAATAGACATCACCGGACGCGGTTTGGTTTGCACAGCCCGCCAGTGTGACGGAGGCGAGAGCGACAACAAGAAGACGCTTGATCATATAAAGCTCCTGCAGTTGGTAATCCAGATCTGGGAGATAGACCCAAACCAAGTTCTATAAATATTACAGCAATGATGGTTGAATCGGTTTGATATCACCCATGTGTTGCCTTCTGTATACAGCTTAGCTTTTCTCTGTTCAACCAATAATAAACGGTGGTTTAACTTTGTGACAGAACTGAAAACAAATAACCGGCGCTTTATCCTCCCTTGAGTTGCTTATTATGTAACCAATGCTCGACATGAAATAAACAACTTCGCTCACAGCCTGTAAAAAAGACATCATAATTCATGGCGTTAATCGCACAATTCTGGTCTATTTAAAGGGTGAAAACGGTTGCAACCTGGAAAGGGTAAAGGATAGTGCTGATGAAGTCAGGCCGCTATATTGGTGTTATGTCCGGCACCAGTCTGGATGGGATCGACGTGGTGCTTGCCGCGATCGATGAACGTATGGTGGCGCAACAGGCAAGCTATAGCCACCCAATGCCGATCCAACTGAAAAAAGATATTCTGGGGATGTGTCAAGGGCAGCAGACGACGCTTTCTGCCGTAGGACGGCTGGATGCCCAGTTAGGCAAGCTGTTCGGTGAAGCGGTGCTGGGGTTGTTAAAACAGACCGGTATTCCGGCCCATGAAATCACCGCCATTGGCTGTCATGGCCAAACGGTGTGGCATGAACCGGAGGGTGACACACGCTTTTCGATGCAGCTAGGGGACAATAACCGGGTGGCGGCATTGACGAATATCACTACCGTGGGGGATTTTCGCCGCCGTGATATGGCCTATGGTGGCCAAGGGGCGCCCTTGGTTCCGGCGTTTCATCAGGCTTTGTTAGCTCACCCAACCGAGCGCCGCATGGTGCTGAATATTGGCGGCATCGCTAATTTGTCACTGCTACTGCCCGGCGCACCGGTGCGCGGTTTTGATACCGGGCCGGGGAATATGCTGCTGGATGCGTGGGTATGGTGCCACCGCTCGAAACCTTTTGATAAAGATGGCCTTTGGGCGATGGAAGGGCGCGTTTGCTTACCGCTATTGCAGCAGATGTTGGCCGATCCTTATTTCGCCTTACCGGCACCGAAAAGTACCGGTCGTGAATATTTCAATATCAGCTGGCTGGAAAAACAGCTGGCGACGTTGCCGGGGTTAGCACCGGTGGATGTGATGAGCACGCTAGTGGAGCTGACCGCCACCACCATTAGCGAGCAGGTGATGCTGGCTGGGGGCTGTGAGCGGCTGCTGGTCTGCGGTGGTGGTGCCCGTAATCCACTGCTGATGTCGCGAATGTCCGCTTTACTGCCGGGGACCGAGGTGGCTACCACCGATCACTTTGGCGTCAGTGGGGATGACATGGAGGCGTTGGCCTTCGCCTGGCTGGCATTCCGAACCATTTCCGGTCTGCCGGGAAATCTGCCTTCGGTTACCGGTGCCAGTTGTGAAACGCTGCTGGGTGGGATTTATCCGGTTTTGCCGTTGGGCCACCGCTAGCTCTGTTAGGATAAAGAAAGGGTTAATATCTTAAGGAGCACCTGATGAAAAAAATAGTGATGGTTGCCGGGGTTCTCGCGTTGGCGGGTTGCAGCTACGTGGTTCCACAAAAGAGCGAAACGCTGCATTATCAATGCGGAACGACGCCGCTCACCGTGGAGCTCAATGGTGAAGAGAGCACGGTCAGCTTCCTGATGGACGGCGAACAGCTGAAGCTGAAACAGGTGGTGGCGGCGTCCGGTGCCAAATACAGCGACGGTAAATACACCTTCTGGTCGAAAGGGCCAAACGCCTTTGTCGAGCGCAATGATAAAGTGATCATGAGCGACTGCGTGCTGGCTCAATAAACCTACCTTGTAGCAGCAGAATGATTGAGATCCTGCTGCTACAGGCGCAGAATATGACAACGAATTTACCGCTTGGTTGCTAATCCAGATGACTGATAATAATGAGTTTGATGTGGCGGATCTGCGCCGTGAATATACCCGTGGCGGGCTGCGCCGTAACGATTTGACCGCCAACCCCCTGGATTTGTTCGAACGCTGGCTCAAACAGGCCTGTGAGGCGCGTCTGGCGGATCCTACCGCCATGTGCGTCGCTACCGTGGACGAGCAGGGACAGCCTTTCCAACGTATCGTGTTGCTCAAGCACTTCGATGACCAGGGCCTGGTGTTTTATACCAACCTGGGCAGCCGCAAAGCGCAGCAGCTGGCGCAAAACCCGCATATCAGCCTGCTGTTCCCGTGGCATATGCTGGATCGCCAGGTGATCTTCCTCGGCAAGGCCGAGCGGCTATCGACGCTGGAAGTGATGAAGTATTTCAACAGTCGACCCAAAGACAGCCAGATAGGCGCTTGGGTATCGCAACAGTCAACGCGCATTTCTGCCCGTGGCATCCTCGAAAGCAAGTTCCTCGAACTGAAGCAAAAGTTCCAGCAAGGAGAAGTGCCATTGCCCAGTTTCTGGGGCGGTTTCCGCGTCAGATTCGACTCCGTTGAATTCTGGCAAGGGGGCGCGCACCGCTTGCATGACCGTTTCCTGTATCAACGCGAGGGAAATGACTGGAAAATTGACCGACTGGCACCCTGATAGACGGAAAATCCCCCTTAAGCGCTGGCACTGATGCCGCTGGCGCTTTATTCTATGCGCTACCCCGAATTTTGTGATTTTCGCCAATGGGCGAAGGCCGTGTACCGGCAAAGGTGCATTCGTTTATACATGGAGAAATTGATGGCTAGCATCAACCTGATTCAACAACTGCAAGAGCGGGGCCTGGTGGCTCAAGTGACGGACGAGGAAGCGTTAGCAGAGCGACTGGCGCAAGGGCCAATTGCACTGTATTGCGGCTTCGATCCGACCGCTGACAGCTTGCATTTGGGCCATCTGGTGCCTCTGCTGTGCCTGAAGCGTTTCCAACTGGCCGGCCATACGCCGGTAGCGTTGGTAGGTGGCGCGACCGGTATGATCGGCGACCCAAGCTTTAAAGCCGCCGAACGCAAACTCAACACCACGGAAACGGTCAACGAATGGGTCGAGAAAATCCGCAAGCAGGTTTCTCCGTTCCTCGATTTCGACTGTGGCAGCAACAGCGCCATTGCGGCCAACAACTACGATTGGTTTGGCGGCATGAACGTGCTGACCTTCCTGCGTGACATCGGTAAACACTTCTCAGTAAACCAGATGATCAACAAGGAAGCGGTCAAGCAGCGCCTGAACCGTGATGACTCCGGGATCTCCTTCACCGAGTTTTCCTACAACCTGCTGCAGGGGTTCGATTTCTCCGAGCTGTATAACCGCCATCAGGTGGAGCTGCAGATCGGTGGTTCCGACCAGTGGGGCAACATCACCTCGGGTATCGACCTGACTCGCCGTATGCACCAGAAACAGGTGTTCGGCCTGACGGTGCCATTGATCACCAAGTCAGACGGTACCAAGTTTGGCAAAACCGAAGGCGGCGCAGTATGGCTGGCTCCGGAAAAAACCAGTCCGTACAAATTCTACCAGTTCTGGATCAACACCGCGGATGCGGACGTTTATCGCTTCCTGAAGTTCTTCACCTTCCTGAGCATTGAAGAGATTAATGCGCTGGAAGAAGAAGACAAGAACAGCGGCAAAGCACCGCGCGCCCAGTATGTGCTGGCAGAAGAAGTGACCGGTATGGTGCATGGCGCTGAGGGGTTGGCCGCGGCGAAACGTATCACCCAGAGCCTGTTCTCTGGTGCTCTGCACGAAATGACCGAGGCGGACTTTGCGCAGTTGGCTCAGGATGGCATGCCAACCATCAAGCTGGAGAATGATGCGGATCTGCAACAGGCGTTGGTGAATGCAGAGCTGGTTCCTTCTCGCGGGCAGGCTCGCACCATGATCGGTTCCAACGCGGTGACCATCAACGGTGAGAAACAGTCCAACCCTGAATATCTGTTTACCGACAGCGATCGCCTGTTTGGCCGTTACACGCTGCTGCGTCGTGGCAAAAAGCATTACTGCCTGGTTGACTGGAAATAATCTGTTTTGATACTGACAAGGGGCCCAATGTGGCCCCTTTCTTTTATTCAGGCTTTATAGACCTTCGGCACTCAACGTGGCTGCCACTGCCGGGCGAGCCGCTACGCGATCGAAATAAGCCGTCAGGTGTGCGTGCTTCGTGAGATCAAACTGTAACGCCTTCGCCCAACGCAACACGGTGAACAGATACGCGTCCGCCACGCTGAAACGCTGGCCCAACAGGTAATGCTGCTTCTCCAGCACTGAATCCAGGTAGCTGAACTGGCTAGCCAGCTTATCGCGGGCAATCGCTTTGTATTCGTCCGGCGTCTTCGGGTTAAACAGCGGGCTGAAGCCTTTGTGCAACTCGGTAGCCACGTAGTTCAGCCATTCGATCGCATGATAGCGAGAAAGCGTGCCAGCGGCTGGGATCAGGTTACGATCCGGTACGCGATCCGCCAGGTATTGCACAATCGCCACGCCCTCGGTCAGCAGGCTGCCATCGTCAAGTACCAACGCCGGGACTTGCCCCTTCGGGTTGATCGCCAGATAGTCGGCACCACTTTCGGTTTTCTTGTGAGCTAAATCGACTTTCTCTGCGGTGAAATCCAACCCGGCCTCACGTAATACGATGTGAGGGGACAGGGAACAGGCGCCAGCTTTATAGAACAATTTCATCGAAAACTCCTTGATGGTGATGAAGGACAGGCAGGTTTAACTTCCCATCCTAGTCCTAGGCCGGAAAAATTACAGCGGTTTTGCGAACAATATTTTATTACTCCGCCAGGGCGAGAGGTTGCAACTGCGCCAGTAAATCGGCGATCTGCTGCTGCAACGCCTGTGGTGCGGTTTGCATTGGGGAACGAAGCTCGTTTTTTATCAGCCCCTGCTGCGACAGTGCCGCTTTAACCGGGCCTGGGTTCGGGTAGCTGAACATCTGCTGGATCATCGGCAGCAGGGTATAGAAATTGCTGCGTGCGGCGGCCAGATCCCCTTGCGCGACTTGTTCCACCAGAGCAACAAAGCGTTCCGGGTGCAGGTGTGCCGCAGCGGAAATTGCGCCACTGCCCCCCAGACATAGCGTGGTCAGGATCAGATGGTCTTCGCCGGTCAGCACGTCGATCTCGCCGTCGTGGATCAGCGCCATGGTGGCCTCAGGGCAGCCGCCACAATCTTTGATCGCCTTGATTTGCGGGTGACGGGCGAGTTGCCGCAGCGTTGCCAGCTCAAAGGTTGCTCCGGTGCGATAAGGCACATTATACAAAATCACCGGCACGCGAGAGGCATCGGCAAGGCGGGTAAAATACTCCACCAGGCCCGCCTGCGAAGGGCGAATATAGTATGGCGCGGGGATCAGCACACCGGCGATATCGCGCTGGTTGATGGCCTGCTGCATCTGCAAGGTGCTAGCCATGTTATTACCGGAAAGGCCCATGATCACCTGGCGGGCTGGCACCACTTCGAGAACGGCATCCAGCACCGCCAACTGTTCTTCTTTGCTCAGGGCCGCGGCTTCGCCGGTCGAACCGCAGACCACCACGCCAGCGACGCCTTTGGCGATCAGATGCTGAGCCAGCCTTTTGACTGCCGGGAAATCAACGTCGTCATGATTGAATGGGGTAACCAGTGCTACCCAAATACCGGAAAATGAAGCCATGTAAAACTCCTGCTGCGTGACCGACTAGGAGTCAGATGAAAAAACCAG
The DNA here is from genome assembly GCF_047530005.1 of Serratia sp. N21D137. Taxonomy (NCBI): domain Bacteria; kingdom Pseudomonadati; phylum Pseudomonadota; class Gammaproteobacteria; order Enterobacterales; family Yersiniaceae; genus Serratia; species Serratia sp. N21D137. The sequence goes on along the minus strand of NZ_JBLJAJ010000018.1, from coordinate 16,817 downwards.
AGAGGGGTATCGCGTTGCACACCATCCAGTCAGCTCATCTGACGGGACAGCGCGCCCCGGTCAAATGAGCGGCTGTTTCTTCGAAGTAAACGCCAAAGCTTCACCCACGGTCAACGCGGTTTGCTGCGGTGTGGCCTGTTGGATGAAAGGGGACATGGCGATCTCATAACCTGTGAATGTCCCCCGATAGTGGACAGGTCACGGTTAACTGTCAATGGATAACCGGATGATAATAGGGATATTAATAATGGCAGGGCGTAGATGAATCTGGCTTATCAAACAGAGACCCCGCCGAAACGGGGTCTGTGATCAACGATGTGGGCGCGTGCTGATGGAGGCAGTCCAACTGAAGGTGGCACCTGTTGGCTGTGCCCGGTTGGCTTTGCGTTCTGCGCGGGTCGCTTTGGCAATCTTTTCACGTGCGGCCATAATGCGATCGATGGCTTCGTCTTTAATTTTATTATGTTCGGAGTTGGTTAACTGGCGCTCGAGGTTTTTGCTTGCTCTGTCCAGATCGGTCTTTACTTCACGTTGTTCGCTTTCTGTCATCTCTTTCAGCGTTAGTCTCTTCATTTTGGCAACCTGTGTTGTGAAGTTGACTTTCAGTGTACAGCATTTATGGCAAAGATATTGCTCTGTAGTTATCAAACTTCTTCCAGCAGTTCGCTGAGAAAGCGGCGCATGCGTTGCGTGCGTAATGCCGCCATCCTTCGGCCTGCCTCAGTCTGAAACCCTTCCTGTAGTTTGAACAGCTTGGTTTCGAAGTGATCCAGAGTGAATCGCTTGTCATCATACTGGCGCTGTTGCGCCAGCGGGTCGGCGGCATCGTATAGGGCGCTACGCATGCGGCCACCGATGTAGAAACAGCGGGCAACGCCGATCATGCCAATCGCATCCAGTCTGTCGGCATCCTGCAGGATTTTGGCCTCCAGCGTTTGTGGGGGAATAGCGGCAGAAAAGCTGTGGGCTTCGATCGCGTGCGCAGTTTTGCTGATATCGCCAACAGACCAACCAAGGCTTGCCAGCGCGATGCTGGCTTTTTCTGCCGCCATGCGTGAGGCCAGGTGGCGCTGAGGAGAGTTTTTCTCTACCGCAACGCAGTCATGCAGCAACACGGCGGCACACAGAATTTGCTGGTCTCCTCCTTCATCCTGACTGATTTGGCGGCTATTTTTCCAAACGCGGTGCAGGTGGGCCACATCATGCGAGCCATCATCGCCCTCTAGCGTCAGCGGCAGTAACTCTTGGGCTAATGCCTGAAACGGAGAGAAGGGTTGTAGCAGCTCTGGGGAGACAGTTGGAGAATGCACAAATCGATCCTTATCAATAGGCTGGAAGTGAGGAGGGATTACTCGTTGAGAGAGTTGCCGTATTTGTCGTCGTACTCACGCCGATAGCCGCGCGCTTTATTGCGATCGCGGATCCACAGATAGCCGCAAACCAGTGCCACCAGGGTTGAAAATGAAACATTACGCATATCCCGGTCATAATAAAACACCAACAATGCATCCAGCGCCGCCACCAGGAAAATCCACTTATACATGTGCGATTGCCGCCGCGTTGCGGCGTTAAGGCGTTTCAACTGTCTGGCTTCGTGCAAAACCGGCTTTTGCTGCATAGTCACTCATCATCAATCAGTCCAGTTGCTAAATTAGCAGATTATTCCCGACAGCGTCATAGCGGATAAGGGCTGTCATGTCACTTTCTGCATCGGTTTAAAAATCATGCGTTGACGGATTGAAATCGGCTAAAAACATGATAGGTTATTTATTCACTATTTCCGGTTTTATATTCAGTGGGTGGCGATGATTGTCAGAACCTGGCACGGCTGCGTGCCACTACAACATCGGCAAGGATTTGCCGATCATTTGCATGTCACAGGCGTCAAGCATGCTAAAGCGATTGCGGGCAACCGTGGGGCTTTTGTCAGACAAGAGGTGCAGGGAGACTATGCGCATTTCTTTCTGGCAACTTATTGGACCTCGCTGGAGGCCATCAAATGTTTTGCCGGTGAAGCCTATCAAGTTGCGGTCACTTATCCGGATGATGAAGCCTTCGCGCTGATCTCCGATCCTTACGTGTTTCACCATCAGGTGGATGAAATCGTCGAGCTTTAACCTCGGATTCAACGTTATGCAGGGGATTACGATGAACAGCAAAACAGTACGCCCAGAAGAGATCGTGCAACAGCAGCTTGATGCCTACAATGCCCGTGATATAGACGCCTTTATGGCCTGCTGGGCAGACGATGCGCTGTATTATCAGCATCCGGATACGCTGCTTGCCCGTGGTAAAGGTGAAATTCGTGAGCGTCATCTTGCCCGCTTCCAAGAGCCAAGCCTTTACGGTGAGCGTATCAAACGTATGGTGGTTGAGAATTTGGTCATAGACCAAGAGGTAGTCACGCGCAATTTTCCGCAGGGGCGCGGGAAGATGGATGTTATTGCCATCTATGAGATTGAGCAAGGGAAGATCGCCAAGGCCTGGTTCAAGATTGGGCCTTGTGAACTGGATGAGGGCGCGTTATAGCGCCCCTGATTTACAGTGCCAAAATGGCTTCGATCTCGACGTTCAAATCGGGCGAAAACAGGGCGCTGACGGCAACCAGAGAACTGGCAGGGAGTGCACCGTCCAGATAGTCGAACAGGACGTCACGAATGGCGGCCAAGTCGGCTATTTCGGTCAGAAAAACGGTGATCTTGATCAGTGATTTAAGATTGGTGCCCTCACTGGCAGCCACGGCCGCAAGTTGTTCCAGTATGGCGCGAGCCTGGTCTTGTACCGCTTGCCCCTGGGCTTCGGTGGCAAAGGCGGTCAGGCCAGAGACGTACAGCGTATCGGCGTGGCGTACCGCGTGCACATAGGGCCCACCCGGCTTAGGTAATTTTGCATAGTTGGTGCGTTTTAATGACATGATGACCCCACGAGATGACCAAGAGCACGCACTCATCAGCGCGTGCAGCCGAAAGTTTTGCAGGATGCTGCCTGGTAATACTATCATCCCAGGCAGTCGTTCATGCAATAAGGGTGCATAAGGGTGATCAACCAGGCATTTATTCCTTATCTGCAACGTTGGCAACTTGAGCCAGACGGGCCAGCGTTTGAAACCCACAGCAGCCTGTTGATGCCGGTACGCTATCAAATGATGCCCGCAATGTTGAAAATTGCCCGCGAACAGGAAGAAAAATTTGGCGGCCTGCTGATGTGCTGGTGGCGTGGAGAAGGTGCTGCGCGGGTGCTGGCCTGGCATGATGACGGCATTTTGCTGGAAAGGGCCATGGGGCCTTTGTCATTGGCACAACTGGTACGCAACGGTGAAGACCAACGGGCAACCGCTATTCTGTGCCAGGTCATTGCCCAATTGCATGCGCCGCGAGATGAGCCTTATCCCGAACTGATCCCCTTGCATCAATGGTTTAACGCCTTATGGCCAGCAGCACAGGCTCATGGTGGTATGTTGCGTCTGAGTGCTACCGCTGCGGCAGAACTGTTGACCAGCCCAAGGGATCAAGGGGTGTTGCATGGGGATATTCACCATGACAACGTGCTGGATTTTGCCGAACGCGGCTGGCTAGTGATCGATCCCAAGCGTCTGTATGGCGAGCGTGGATTTGATTACGCCAATATCTTCTGCAACCCCAATTACGGTGTCGCCACCGATCCCGATATCTTCCATCGTCGCGTTGACCAGGTTTGCTCCTTGGCTGGTTTGGAACGTTACCGTCTGCTGCAGTGGATCCTGGCCTGGGCGGGGCTTTCCGCGGCCTGGTTTTTGGAAGATGGTGAGCCAGCGGATATCGATTTTCGTGTGGCAGAACTGGCAGCGCGTGCCTTGGGTATCGCGCTGCCGCAGGGTGATAGCGGATTTATCCTGCCAATCGTTGAGAGCCAATAGCGGGATTCAAGGCATTTTGCGCCGTGGTAATGAGAAAATAGCGTAAGCCAGTACACCGCCAATCAGTCCCCAGAAGGCAGCCCCCACGTTTAACAACGTCAGCCCGGAAGCGGTGATCAGAAAAGTGATCACCGCAGCGTCCCGCTGTTTATCATCCTGGAGCGCGCGTTGCAAACTACCGGCAATGGTGCCTAATAACGCCAGCCCGGCGATGGTATGGATCAAGGTTACCGGCAGCGCGCTGAACAGCATGCCAATGGTACCGCCGAACACCCCAGCTAACAGATAAAAGCCGCCGGCGGCCACGGCAGCCATATAACGGCGCTTGGGATCGGGATGTACGTCCGGCCCCATGCAGATGGCGGCGGTGATGGCGGCAATACACACCGTGAAGCCGCCAAAGGGGGCCAGCACCAGAGCCGTCAGGGCAGTCCAACTAATTAAGGGGGAAGTGGGAACGTCATATCCGCCGGCCTTGAGAGTGGCGATGCCTGGCGCGTTCTGCGAGGCCATCGTCACGACAAAGAAAGGAATACCTATGCCCAGCAACGTCGACAGCGTGAAGTGCGGAGCGATAAATTCCGGCTTGGCGAAGGACAGCGTTTGTTGGGTGAAATGAATGTTACCCTGTAACGCCGCGATGATCAGCCCGGCCAGCAACGTCAGAACGATCCCGTAACGCGGCAGATAGCGGCGGGTGAACAGATACACCAGGCACATGCCGGCGCTGAGTGAAAAATTGATCTGCAAGGAAGCAAAGGCATCTAACCCGAAGCGGAGCAATATGCCGGCCAGCATCGCTGCCGATATGGCCTGCGGGATATGATTCATCAACCTGGCAAACAGGCCGGTGACACCACACAGCAGGATCAGCCCGCTGGCAAAAATAAATACCCCGATGGCCTCATTGAGCGGGGTTCCAGGCAAGCTGATGACCAGTAACGCGGCACCAGGCGTCGACCAGGCGGTGAGGATTGGCGTACGGTAATAGAGCGAGAGCCCCAACGAAGTGATACCCATACCTAGACCAAGCATGCTCAGCCAGCCGCCAATTTGTATCGGGCTGGCCCCTGCGGCAGCAGCGGCCTGAAAGATAATCGCTGCAGAACTGGTATAGCCGACCAGCACGGCGACAAAACCGGCAACGATGGCAGAAAAGGAGATATCACGTAATGAGAGTGCAGGACGCATAACCGCTCCCGAGTCAGTGTGCGTTATAACGTACGAATTGACGGAGCATAGCATCGTGCGTTATAGCGCACAAGGGGCTATAATCGCCGCAGGTTTATCAGGAGAACCGCTATGCAGGATCTTGCCAGCCATTTGGCGCAAACGCTGAAGTCATTACGTACGCAACGCGGTTGGAGCCTTAATCAGGCTGCCGAAAATACGGGCGTCAGCAAGGCTATGCTGGGGCAGATCGAACGGGGTGAGTCCAGCCCAACGGTGGCGACCTTATGGAAAATTGCTACCGGGTTTAACGTGGCTTTCTCTGCCTTTCTGGAAACGGCGCCGCTGCAACCGGCGGCTATGCTGCATCGTTATGGCGAGTTGCCAATCTTCAATCAAGACAATGCCGACATGCGTGTGGTGCCGCTGTTCCCATTCGACCGCCAACTGGGTTTTGATATGTTTGTGATCGACTTGGCTCCTGGCGCGCTCAGTGAATCCTCGGCTCATGAGCCGGGCGTGATTGAACATGTCATTGTCATTAGTGGCCAACTGGAACTGGCGATTAATGGCGAGTGGTACAGCCTTGCCAGCGGCGAAGCCATGCGTTTCCAGGCGGATTGCCCACATGCGTATCATAATGCCAGCGTAGAGCCGGTACGCATTCACGACTTGATCCATTACCCACGGATTTAATCGTAGCCGTGAATTTTGACGTGCAAAAAAGGGTGCTCACGGAACGTCTCCCAGAAAGTTACGGACGGGGCGCACCCCATCCGTGGGATCGCCTTACCGCTGTTTCAGGCAAGACAGAATGGCGGCAATTTCCGTTGTTCCTTGCCTGACACGTAACTCACACAGCGAATCACGTGTTATCCAGGTGAATGCGATCAGCGTCACACAGATAACGATCAGGCATAAAACCAGCAGTTTTTGCGGCATTCTTAACCTCCTTGTCCCTTGATTTTGGGATTTTAAGAGGCTAACCTCACCTTGCTTAGGAGTGAGATCGGCCTCGGATTGATGTAAATCGGTCCGGGGCTTTTCTCTTTCCATCCTTTACCAAATGCTCCAGACGGAAAGATCCAGAGCACTCACCTGCAGTCTACTTAATACCCATGCTGTTGAATGCACTCGATTGTTCAGATAGCGAAGCGTTTCGCAATTTTTCTGTGCACCATAAAAAAACGCCGAAGCTAGGCTCCGGCGTTTTTGAGGTCAGGTTACAGCAGAGATTAGAGAACTGCAGCTTTCGCTTTTGCTGCCGTATCTTCTGCGGTATCCAGCGTCATGCGGTACAGCTTCGGTGCGGTCAGCATCATCAGCACGGCGATCACCGCCGTGGCGATACCAATCTGCATAAACACGTGGCTATAGATAGCCAAAGAAGCATGCGCATCGTTAATGTCGCTTGGGACGGCGGTCAGACCCGCGACCTTACCGGCGATCAGCGCGGCGGCGGCGGTGGTCAGGAACCAGGAGCCCATGATAAAGCCCATCAGGCGCTGTGGCACCAACTGAGCCACCATAGCCAGGCCCAGACCAGAGATCATCAGCTCACCGATACTCTGCAGCGCATAGCTCAAGATTAGCCAGTTAACGGACACGATGCCCTGGTCGTTGGCGAAGCTTGCGCCCCACGGCAGCACCAGGAACGCCCCGGAGCACAGGATCATGCCGAAGGCAAACTTGTGCGGCATCGGCAGACGATCGCCCATCTTGTTATACAGCGCAGCGAGAATAGGGCTGGCCATCATGATCCAGAACGGGTTCAGTGCCTGATACTGCTCCGGTTCAAACGCGATCCCCAGAATATTGTGCTCAACGTTGTGGATAGCAAAGAAGTTCAGTGAGGTTGGCATCTGGCTGTACAACACGAAGAACACCACCGCTTCGAGCATCAGCAGGAAGGCCACGATCATTTTACGACGTGCTGCGCCGTGCAAGGCGAAGGTTTCCTTGGCGAACACGATGACGATACCCACAGAGATGATAGCCAGTGCCCAGCGCGCGATAATCTGGTTGTGCAGCAACCAGCTGGAAACCGCGATCAGTGCTACCACACCAACGATCACCATCAGCAGTTTTTTGACCTGCAGGGGCTTAAAGTCAGGTTTTGAACCGTATTGCTTAACCCAGCCGTGGCACATCATAAAGTTGACCAGGGTGATCAACATCCCCACCACGCTCAGTGAGAAGGCGACGCTCCAGCCATATTTGGCCGCAAGCCACGGGGTTGCCAGCATGGAGAAGAATGAACCGATGTTGACGGACATATAGTACATGGTAAATGCACCGTCCAAACGCGGATCGTCTTTCTCATAGCAGGTAGACAGCAGGGAAGAAGGGTTGGCTTTAAACAGACCGCTACCCACGGCGATGGTGGCCATCCCCAGATAAACCCAGAAGATATCATGACCAGAATAGGCCACCATGGCGTAACCGGCGGCCAGCACGATGGCCCCCAAGACGATCACACGCTTGGAGCCGAGAACTTTATCCCCCAGCCAGCCACCAATGGCCACGAAACCGTACACCAGCGCACTGAATGAGGAGAACAGCGTAATCGAGTCGGCTTCACTCAGGCCAAGCATCTTGACCAGATAGACTGCCATGATGCCTTGCAGACCGTAGTAGCCGAAACGTTCCCAGAGTTCAATCGAGAAGATCAGGTAGAAGGCCTTAGGTTGCTTAAACGCGTTAAGGCTAATGTTGTCCGAAGAATTGTTGTTTGCAGTTGACACTGGTACCTCTGGTTTTTTCACTACCCGTATTGTCAGGACGGGAAATAGCAGAATGTGATGCAGGGCTGCACACTTCTGCATTGTTATAGGATGAATGCCGGCGGTTAATGTTCACTATCTTTGTCAACGTGGCAAGCTTTTTGACATGTTCTGTTACATATAACATAGACAACGCTATGCAACTATGTTGCAAATGTTATGCAGTATTAACGTTTGCCATTTTTAAATTTGCCGAGTTTTTGTTTTGATTAAAAGCTATCCTGAATTAATTTAGTTATATCTTCTGCTATTTAAGCCATATCCAGTCCATACCAATGCTCATGATTGATTAGGCCTTGGTTTGTTGTGCATAAATTGGGTTATGCAAAATTTCTGAAAATGGACAGATCGGTAGTGAGGTTTGTAAATGAGATGTGATCGTCAAGACGTGAGGTTAACCACAATTTTTGACTAATTTTACGGTTGAAAATATCTGAAACAGCGAGTTTGTAGGGTAATCCAGGGTTCCACCAAGGTTAATGCTGCCCGACGTCACATTTTTGATAAAAAACCGGAGGGAAGAGTCGCGGACACGGATCGCCGTGCCCGGTACTCTCAATCAAGCGGATAGACCTTCTCTTTAAACTCGCACAGGTCTTCGATAATGCATGAACCGCAGCGCGGTTTACGGGCGATACAGGTATAGCGGCCATGCAGGATAAACCAGTGATGGCAGTCGACTTTAAACTCGGCGGGAACCACTTTCAGCAGCTTTTCCTCTACCTGCTCCACGTTTTTCCCTGGGGCGAAGTGGGTGCGGTTACAGACGCGGAAGATATGGGTATCAACGGCAATGGTCGGCCAACCGAAGGCCGTGTTCAACACTACATTGGCCGTTTTACGCCCCACGCCGGGCAGGGCTTCGAGTGCTGCGCGATCTTCCGGCACTTCACCGTCATGCTTTTCCAACAGAATACGGCAGGTTTTGATCACGTTCTCGGCTTTGCTGTTAAACAGGCCGATGGTTTTGATGTATTCTTTGACGCCGTCTACCCCTAACGCCAGCAAGGCCGCTGGCGTGTTGGCAACCGGGTAGAGCTTGGCCGTGGCCTTGTTAACGCTGACGTCGGTTGCCTGAGCGGAGAGCAGCACGGAAATCAACAGCTCAAAAGGTGTGGTATACACCAGCTCGGTGGTCGGATGCGGGTCGTGATCCCGCAAGCGGGTCAGGATCTCCAGGCGTTTCTCTTTATTCATAGCGCTTTCTCTGCGTGTCCCTGTTCCATGTTAGCTTCAACTGCCAAGGCCTTGGCTTTACGCGCCTTCATTTTTTCATCAATCAGATATTTGGTTGCCAGCATCAAGCCCAGACCGATAAAGGCACCTGGTGGCAGCATGGCCAGCAGGAAAGGGGTGTCGAAATGGACAATCTCAATGCGCAACACCTTGGCCCAACTGCCCAGCAGCAGGTCAGCGCCATCAAATAGCGTACCGTTACCAATCAGCTCGCGTAGCGAGCCCAGCACAAACATGGCACTGGTGGCACCAAGGCCGATAGCCATACCGTCGATCAATGCCAGTCCTACCGGTTTTCGCGCCGCTACTGCTTCAGCCCGGCCCACCACGATGCAGTTGGTGACGATCAGCGGGATAAAAATCCCCAACGACTGATACAGGCCGAAAGCGTAGGCGTTGATCAGCATCTGCACGATACTCACTGCGGCGGCAATGATCATCACATAAATCGGAATGCGGACCTCGCTCGGGATCCAACGGCGCAGGGCGGAGATGGAACCGTTGGTAATGGTCAGCACCAGCGTGGTAGCCAGTCCAAGCCCCAAGGCGTTGGTGGCAGTTGACGTTACCGCCAGCAGCGGACACAGCCCCAATAATTGCACTAACGCAGAGTTGTTTTTCCACAACCCCTGTACGATTAACTCTTTGGCTTCACTCATTCGCTGGCTCCGCAGGCAGGCAAAGTATCCAGTTTAGGCGGCAGCGTCTCCATAAACAACGCTGTACGACGCACGGCGTTGACCACCGCTCGCGGGGTGATGGTGGCCCCAGTGAACTGATCAAACATGCCGCCGTCTTTCTTCACTGCCCAACGTTTATCATCCGGGCCGTCGATCTTTTTACCGCTGAAGAAGGTGATCCAGTCGGTGATACGTAATTCGATTTTGTCGCCCAGCCCAGGCGTTTCGTGATGTTCTATCACGCGGGTTCCCAATACCGTGCCGTTAAAATCGGCCCCGACCAGCAGTTGGATCGCCCCAGAATAACCGTCTGGCGCGGTCGTTTCCAACGCGGCTGCCACCAGTTGACCATTTTTGCGGGCCAGATACAGATGGTGCGGCGCGCCATTGCCTAAAGCCGGATCGCTGACTAGCAGGCATTCGCTCTGCATATCATTGTCATAATGTTCCGGCGGGACGACCTGGTCCAGCAACGCTTTTTGTTGCAACGCCGCCTGATGTGCAATGGTGGTTTTGGTTAACTGGTACACCACGGCGGTCAGGCCGGTGGTGACCGCGGCAAACACGGCCAGTGTGGTGCCATGCTTTCTCATGGAATTAAGCATAATGACTCCTCAACGGTGGCCATACACGCGTGGCTGCGTGTAGTGATCGATCAACGGTACGGTAATGTTGGCCAGCAGTACGGCAAAGGCTACCCCGTCGGGATAACCGCCATACACGCGGATCATCCAGACCAGCAAGCCAACCAGGCCGCCGTATATCAGCCGACCTTTGGGCGTAGTAGAGGCACTGACCGGGTCGGTGGCAATAAAGAAAGCCCCGAGCATAGTGGCCCCGGAAAACAGATGGATCAACGGGGAAGCCTGATGGGCCGGATCCAACGTCCAGGCCAATCCTGAGCACAAGGCAATGACGGCCAACATGCTGAACGGGATTTGCCAGTGGATCAGCTTACGGCCCAGCATAAACAGGCCGCCGAGCAGGAAGCCCAGGTTAATCCACTGCCAGCCGATACCGGCCAGGGTGCCACCGAACAGCGGTTGCTGGAGCACTTGCTCGACCGAGTGGCCGCTGCGTAGGCCGGTTTTAAAACCGTCTAATGGCGTGGCCTGGCTGATGCCATCGACGCCCATCTGCAATTCGTGCAGAGTGGCCCCCTGGGCAGTGTGGCCGCTGAAAATAGCTAGCAGGGTATCTGGCAGGGTCAGGGCGGTTGCGCGCAGCTCTTCCGGCGGTAACCAACTGGTCATCTGTACCGGGAAGGAGATTAACAGCACCACGTAACCCACCATGGCCGGATTGAAAGGGTTTTGCCCAAGTCCGCCGTATAGCTGTTTGGCGATCACAATGGCGAAAAAGGTGCCGATAACGATCATCCACCAGGGAGCTAGAGGTGGCAGGCTAATGCCCAGCAACAGCGCAGTGAGCAGGGCGGAATTATCTGCCAGCCGAGCCTTGACTGGCTGTTTACGTAGCGCAAGAATGGCGGCCTCGGACCCGAGGGCGGTCACCATGGCCAGCGCGGTCTGAACAAGGTTGCCATAGCCAAAGAACCATAACTGTGCTGCCATGCCGGGAATGCAGGCCAGCATCACCCAAAGCATGATGCGGCTGGTGCTTTGCTGGTTATGGGTAAACGGAGAGCTGGCGATGTGTAAGCCCTTGGGGGCTGCCTGTTGTACCGGCCTGAACTTCATAGAATAACTACCATTTCTTTGCCATGTTAATCAGTGCATTCACGGTGCGGGCACCGGGGGAAATTACAGCGCTGCATTCTACCTCAATCATATGCCGGGTAATACGTGCTAATCATAAGGATATTCAGCTTTTGCGGTGAGAAAAAGCCAGGCTGGGTGTAAAACGTGCAGTATGGGTTGTCATACTGATGATCGAGCTGCTATTTTTGGACTGCTTGGCGCACGGAATAACAACTTTCATATAATTAACGTAGGTTACTATCCTGAGCATTTTTGAAGTAGCGAACAATTAATAATGACTAATGAAGATATTTTATTTATTGAAGAACTGATTGAATGGGTCGAAATTCATCTGGAGACTCGGCCAAATCTGGATGAAGTTGCGCGTATCTCCGGCTACTCCAAGTGGCACCTGCAGCGCAAGTTCAAGCGAATCACCGGTATCCAGCTCGCCACCTATATTCGCTCACGCATTCTTACCCGTGCGGCGGTCGCGCTGCGTATCAGCAACCGTACGATTATCGATATCTCCGATGAGTTGGGCTTTGATTCACAGCAGACCTTTACCCGGATGTTTAAGCAACGTTTTGGCATTACGCCAAACCGCTACCGTACCATGGAAAAATGGGACGTGAAGAGCCTGATGCCGCGCTTCGACTTCGAAGCCGTGTATGAGGCAGGTTTTTATCCGGAGATACAACGGCTGACGTTACCTGATACGCACCTGGTCGGTTTTACGCGTGAGATGGAATTTGATACTGCCCAAGAGATGGCTATTTCTTCCTGTATCGCCATGAAGGGGGAAATCTTTAATGACTTCTTCAAAGGGCTGAATATGGAGTGCCACAAGGTTTACAGCATCCATTCTGCCAATGAGCGTGGCGAAGGCGAGTGTTCAGTCACGCATACCATGGCGGTGGAGCCGGAATTCAAGAAGGACATCCTTTCTGGCCACAAGATTGAAGATATTCGCTTGCCAGCGCGCGAGTACATCGCGATTACCCATCAGGGGACGGCCAAAGAGTGCGTGAAATTTATCTCTTACCTGATCTCGCACGTGATGCCAGGGCTGCGCAATGAAGTACGCGGAAGTGTTGAGATGGAGATAATCGAAGCTAAAGCGTGGAATCAGGATGCCAAACTGCGGCAGATCGATGTCAATTACACCTACCTGATTTCTATCGATTAAATGGGGCCTTACGTTCGGCAAGACCCCCATACCGCTTACTCTTTATCTACCGTAGCTAGCTGTTGTGCGGCCTTTTTAGCTTTGACTCGGGCCAATGCTGCGGCAACGGCAGCCTTGCGTGGATCCTCCGGTTCAGCCGTTGGGATAGGTTCCTCGTCAACTAGTGGTTGAGAACGCTCAGCTTGCTGCGCCGCTTTTTTGGCTTTGACTCGGGCCAGCGCGGCAGCTACGGCAGCCTTGCGTGGATCCTCCGGCTCAGCCGTAGGGATAGGTTCCTCGTCTACTTGCGGTGGTGAAAGCTCGGCTTGCTGCGCCGCCTTTTTCGCCTTCACGCGGGCTAATGCTGCCGCTACTGCAGCCTTACGAGGATCCTCTGAAGCTACAGTTTCCGCCACGCTCTCTGCGTCTTGTGCCTGCGCCGCTTTCTTGGCTTTGACTCGAGCCAACGCCGCAGCCACGACCGCTTTACGCGGGTCTTCCTCTTGCACCGCTGTCGCCGCAGGCATTTCGCTTGCTCGCTCGAGCTTGCGCTCTCTGGCCTGTGCCTTACGCGCTTCGCGGGCAGCTATGGCAGCGCTGTTATCCGGCTCCTGGCCACTGATAGCAATGCCAGCAGCCTCACTGTTTTTGCTGCGCACGCGAGCCAAAGCCGCCTGGACGGCATCTTGATCGTTGTCGGTCAGTTTCACCGCGGCCTTTTTATGACGCTCTTCGCGCGCCAGCTTCTCACGCTCTAAACGGGCCAGCTTGGCTTCATAACGTGCCTTGGCTTCGGCGGTACGTGCCGCTTCCTGATCCAACGCGTTAATCTCAGCCTTCTCTTGGCGATAATATTGCACCAGCGGAATATTGCTGGGGCAGACGTAGGCACAGGCACCACATTCGATACAGTCGAACAGGTTGTGCTTACGCGCCTTCTCGTGCTCTTCGCCACGGCTGAACCAGTAAAGCTGCTGCGGCAACAGCCCGGCAGGGCAGGCATCAACGCACAGGCCACAGCGGATACAGGACTGCTCTGGTTCTTGTACGGCCATTTCGTCAACCGTCGGGGCCAGTAAGCAGTTGCTGATTTTGACGATCGGCACATCTAACGTTGGCAACGTAAAGCCCATCAGCGGGCCGCCCATTACCACCATCTGTTGGGATTGAGGTTGATAGCCGCCAAAGGCCAGCAGGTGTTGCACTGGCGTGCCGAGGCGCGCCCAGACGTTGCCTGGTCGGCTCATGGCCTCACCGGTTAAGGTGACGACACGTTCAATCAACGGCTCGCCATCGACAATCGCCCGCTTGATAGCAAAGGCGGTGCCCACGTTCTGCATCAGCACGCCGATGGTGGATGAACGCTTGCCGTGAGGCACTTCTTTGCCCGTCAGAATTTTGGTTAACTGCTTGGCACCACCGGAAGGATATTTGGTGGGGATCACCCGCAGGGCGATGCCATCCTGCCCGCGCAAAGCGGCTTTCAGAGCGGCGATGGCTTCCGGCTTGTTATCTTCGATGCCGATCAGCGTCACTTTGGGTTGTAGCAGGTGGCGCAGGATCTGGGTGCCTTCGATAATTTGAGCGGCCTGTTCCTGCATCAGCCGGTCGTCGGCGGTGATATAGGGCTCGCATTCGGCAGCGTTGAGGATCAGGGTTTCCACCTCTTCACGGCCACCTTGCAGCTTACTGGCCGTTGGGAAACCCGCACCCCCCAGTCCGGCAATCCCGGCCTGATGAATACGTTGGATCAGCTCTGCCGCATCCAGTTGGCGGTAATCGGCGACCGGCGTCAGTTCGCACCAGCGATCTTCACCGTCTGGATCGATAATCACGCACAGTTCCGCCAGCCCTGAAGGATGGGCGGTAACGTGAGGTTCAATGGCGCGGATGGTGCCCGAGGTTGGTGCATGTACCGGCAAGGTGCGGCCACGGCCAAAGGTCAGTGGTTGGCCTTTCAGTACGTGGTCACCGGCTTTGACGCACAGCTCACCTTCTGGTCCCAGATGCTGTAGCAAGGGGACGATAAAAATGTCGGGCAGGGGAGCCACGCGCAGTGGCACACCGCTGGACTGGGTCTTCATTTCGGGTGGATGAATGCCACCGTCAAAATCCCAAATCCGATCTTTTTTCAAAGCGGCGAACAGATTAAACATGTTGCTCCACGGGGATCACTTGCACCGGAATGGTTTGCATATCCCACTTCCAGCTGGCGGTCGTGGTGGCGACCGGTTTCATTTCAATACAATCGGTTGGGCAGGGCGCAACACACAGATCACAGCCGGTACAGAGATCGGTAATGACCGTGTGCATGGCGCGGGTGGCACCCACGATGGCGTCCACCGGGCAGGCCTGAATGCACTTGGTGCAGCCGATGCAGTTGGCTTCGTCAATAAAGGCGACCTTACGCACCGGCTCTGCCACGGCGGCACCGCCGTCCAGCGGTTGTGGCTCGACGTTGAGTAATTCGGCCAGCTTGAGCATCACCTGCTCGCCACCCGGGGCACATTTGTTGATCATCTCGCCATTGGCAACCGCTTCGGCATAGGGGCGGCAGCCGGGATAACCGCATTGGCCACATTGGCTCTGCGGCAGAATTTCGTCGATCTGTTCGGCAACCGGATCTTCTTCCACTTCAAAGCGGCGTGCGGCAAAACCCAGCACCAGGCCAAACAGCAATCCCAAGGCGCTTAATGCCGCCACCGCAATCCACAACGCAGTCATTAGAATCTCACCAGCCCGGTAAAGCCCATAAAGGCCAGAGACATCAGGCCAGCGGTGATCAAGGCGATAGAGGAACCGCGAAACGGCGCGGGCACATCGGCGACCGCCAGGCGTTCACGGATGGCGGCAAACAGCACCATCACCAATGAGAAGCCTGCGGCGGCACTAAAGCCATAAACCGCAGACTGCAGGAAGTTGTAGCCAAGGTTGACGTTGAGCAACGCCACGCCTAACACGGCGCAGTTGGTGGTGATCAGCGGCAGGAAAATCCCCAGCAGGCGATACAACGACGGGCTGGTTTTACGCACCACCATTTCGGTGAATTGCACCACGACGGCGATCACCAGAATAAAGGACAGCGTGCGCAGATAAACCAGATCCAACGGGATCAGGATAAAGCTGTTGATTAGCCAGGCGCAGACCGAGGCCAGCGTCATCACGAATGTGGTCGCCATGCCCATGCCGATGGCACTTTCCAGTTTCTTGGAAACGCCCATAAAGGGGCACAGACCCAGGAATTTCACCAGGACAAAGTTGTTCACCAGTACGGTGCCAACAAACAAGAGCAGGTATTCGGTCATTGCAATGCCTAAAAAAATAAAAGCCGCCTATTATCGGTAATCGGCGGCGTAACGACAACATACTAATCGCAAGGGTATTGCGCTTTTTTGCCTGTTTTGTTGAAAATTTACACAGCAGGGCGATCAAATCGTGCCTTGCCGTGGTTACTTCTCGGTGAAGGTGCCTTTCACGCGCTGGGAACGCTTAAAATAGGGCACCAGCAGGGCGGCCATCACCAACGGCCATAGCAGGCTACGCACGGCAAGTTCATCGGGCACGGGGGCAAAGGCGAACGCCTTGATCGCCAATAGCACGGTGATCAGCAGCCAGACCAGGAACAGCTTTGGAAAACGTTGTGAACGCTGGCAGAACAGCCACAGCAGGTACAGGGTAAAGCACCACATTACCAGCGTGGTGAGCACCGATAAATACCACTGCGTGGAGAAAGCCTGAGCATTGGTGCTCAGATACTCGCGTGATTCCGGCATAAAAATGGCCATACCGTACAGGGCCAACATCAGGCTGGCGCTGAGCAGGGTAACGATCAGATAGGCCATCGGGGCTAGCAACCAACCGCCAATGCGCGAGTATTCAGCTTGGGTCATACGAGATCCTGAGTGGTATTCCAACAAAGTAAGCGGCATAGCTTACTCAAATATGAGCCAATGCGCGAGGAGAAGGCGGTACCAACGGCAAAATGCCAGTCAGATTGCACTGACTGGCATGACATGGTTTACAAACCTCAGCCGGTTCTCATTGTAGGGGCGCTGCATGTGAACTGAACCCCAAATGTTGGACAAACATCTGACATTTGGAGGTACAGTTCTGATGAAGTATTCACTTCAGTTCAAACTTGACGTTGTCCGGTACTATCTTGCCGGACTCGGCGGTCAAAAACAG